>DAHXKW010000112.1 GCA_027366195.1 Alphaproteobacteria bacterium
TTTCTATAACGATGATCTTGGGGCACTAACATTTCTAAACTGACCATCTTAAGTTGATTCATTGTCTATTCCTCTCATCCCCAAAACCTGCTCTATTCTACCAAATCAACACCCTAAACTATATCCGTACGCAACACCCCCATAACTGAATCGTCACCAAAACCTAAAACCTTGCACAACGGGATTTCACCCCATCGCCAAGTCGTTTATTATAAAAATGCGCGCGCACTTTTAGAATAAACAAAGCGAAATCTACCCATGGGCATGGATAGACTGATTTACATCACTACGGATTGAACTCCATCAATCTAACATTCCACCTGAAAATAAGTATGGGCTAAAAAGGTTAAAAACGTGTAAAGCTTAACCGCACCCAATCAAATAAATCCATTACGAAAAAGATCTACTTTACAGCATTTGTGTAAAGATATGCCAAAGGTAAACACCAAAGGTTCGGGCTGCTGTGAATCTCATGCTCACCTTGGTAGAACACAACACCCCGATGCAACCCCTCAATCGTTTTCATAACATTAAAAAACCGAGGATTAAATGTACTGGCGGATTTCACCTCAACAGCCACCTTTTTACCATCCATACGCTCTAAAATAAAATCAATCTCTAAACCTGAAGCCGTCCTGTAGTGGTACAGATTGGTCTTCCGGCTAGCCCATGTGATTTGCTTCAGCAACTCCATAGCCACAAAATTTTCTATGATTTTTCCCTGGGTGACTAAGGAATGGTCAAGTCCCATGAAATAACGTAAAAGTCGTACATCATTCATATAAAGCTTTGGTGCCTTGATTAAACGCCGTGATAAATTTCCCGAAAAAGCCGGTATTGAAACAACCAAAAATAACCACTGCAAAGCGGTCAAATACCGTTTAACTGACGTCGCTGGGATTTGGGTACTCCTAGATAACTCATCGATATTTAATAAACTACCCGCCCGCGCCGCCACAACAGACAACAGTTGCATTAAGGCTGATACGTTTTCGATAGAAGCAACGTCTTTTAAATCGCGATATAAAAGAGTTTGTACATAAGAATCACACCACGTTTCTTGCTGCGCTTCTGTTGTACGTTTCAGAACATCAGGATAACCACCCAATAAAATGTCTACGGCCTTTTCTGAAGTATGGAATGTTTCTATAAAAGGTTCATCTGTAAAAATCATATCTACAAAACTAAAGCGACTGTCTAAAATTTCAGTGGCTGACAAAGGCCAAAGAGTATGAATATCCATTCGTCCGGCAAGGGAATCCGCCAGCACCGGCAAGTTCAAAATTTGCGCTGATCCTGTTAGTACAAATTGACCAGGCTTTCTATCTTGATCAACAACCTTTTTAAGTGGCAAAAACAATTCTGGCGCACGCTGGACTTCATCAATGACCAAAGGATAAGAATGAGATTTCAGAAAAGCTTCCGGATCGTTTTTAACGGCGCTCAAAATCGATAAATCATCTAGTGTATATTGCTTATGGCTGTCTTGGAACAAAGATTTCACCAATGTACTTTTACCCGTCTGACGGGCCCCATTCAACAAAACAACAGGGGCAACCTCAATACTGGCTAGTAATTTCTTCTGAATGTAACGCGGATAAATGATAATTCACCACACATTGGCTGATAATCCACCATATCATGGCGGATTATCCACCACAAGCATTCGGCTTTTCAACCTTACCCTCATTGGCCATTAATGTTTCATGTAATAACTTATAAAGATCGGCGTTACTTTGTCCTGCGCTCAATTCAAAATGTACTGGTCGTTTTACACCACTGTGATTTCTTAAATTTTGTTGATCAAGCTGTTTCATAACCTCAACCGCTAAAGATTGCGCAGGATTGATATGCTTCACATGCTTTGGCAATAAGGATTCAATTAGATTACTTATAAAAGGGTAATGCGTACACCCATAAACAAGGGTATTTAAATCATGTTCATAAAATGGCTTTAGATATTCTTTAGCATGCCATATCAAACGCGCATCATCCATCTGACCCGTCTTAATCCCCTGCTCAATCAGCGGTACAAATTCAGGACAAGAGATCATCATGATTTTCCCTGAAAATCCGTTTTGCCTTAGAATCTTTTCATGTATTGCACTTTTCGCCGTAGCAGGTGTGGATAAAATTCCGATATTATCTGCTCGTTTTAAAACATTTAACAAAGGTGTGACAATACCAAGAATCGGCGTATTTGCCAAAGAAAGAGCAGGTAACCCAATTGCTGAACTGGTATGGCAAGCCGCCACAATCATTTTAGTTTTCCCAATTGTTTGAAACCAATTTATAATATCTTTCGTGTATGTTTTAATTTGCTCGGGTGTTTTATCTCCATAAGGTAAATGGGCTGTATCGGCAAAGTATATAAAATTTTCATCGGGCAACATTTGCGAAAGTACTTTTAATACCGTCACCCCCCCTACCCCACTATCATATACGCCGATGGGTAAAGCGCTTATTATACTTTGAGACACGATATGAAAAATTGCATTTCAATGATTTATCCTAAAAACAGTATACCCGACCTTTATTTTTTCTTAACCTTCTAGCATCTAGAATGTTCTTAATAAAACAAATTTGCAAAAATTAAAAGCAAACAATAGAATAATACGGAATTATATATTTTTGGAGAATAATTTTATGTTACATTTAATATTTCTCATCAATGCCAGTGAAACAACCACTTCAACCCCAGAAACAGTACCTCATTTGGTTCCGGAACGATCTAGATCTAGATCTAATTCTTCACCATCTATCCAAGATGTGCCAAAGACAAAACCTGATGGTGAATCTGAGTATAAAACTGGATATCAACTGCGATGGGTTAATGGTAAACCGGAAGAAGCATTTCCACAATTTATAGCAGCCGCAAAGAAGGGGCATGAAAAAGCATTGTGGGAAGTAGCTACAATGTCCATGTATGGAATTGGTTGCCCTGTGGATATAAAACTGGCAATAGACTGTTATTCTGTTTTAAAGGACGATCCCCAGGCACTGAATAATCTTGGTGCGCTTTATGAGAATTTTAATCCAGATAAAAAAGATAAAAAAGGCGCTTTAGAACAGGCTAAAGTATTCTATCAACAAGCAAGCGAAAAAGGATTAGAACTTGGGAAAACAAATCTTGAAAGAGTTGAGACAGAACTGCGCAGTTTAGCGTAACTAACTGTAAACAGTAGGAGTTTGATGTGATTTTTCTTTTTCTTGGTATTGCTTTATGTTCTTCTACTATTCACTCAAATGCAACCGCCTCATCAATCGAACTCCCACTAACAGAAATTATCATCCAAGGAGATGCCCAGTTTGAAAAAAATGTAATGCAAATACTAAAAGAATTAGGTGAGCTGAAGATACCATTTAAATCTGGCTTATTGATCAAATTAGGCTTGTGGGGTGACTGGGAAATTGGAAAAGATCTGCTAACAAAATTAAATGAATTACTACGATTTAGAAACAAACAATTAATAATAAAATCTGGTGAAGAAACTCTTTTTGATTTCAAAACGTTCACTATTAGCGTCAATACTAACAAAACATCAAAAGTACCCAGCCTTATTCTTCCCGCTGATTCTAGTTCTGGAACCAAAAAATATAAAATCGGATCCTCTGATAACCCTATTTGTGTTACCGTGGGCCATGAATTAATCCACGCTATTCATAGTCTAGAAGATAAATCTATGGAAACTTTTGGCGAAGATTATAAAATGAATAATTGTTTGGGGGCAGAAAACACAAGATTCTGGCCACTATTAGAGTCAGAGTATCGATCAGGATGGAACGCCTTATGCGTTAGACTAGAAGAACAAAGAACTGTTCTTGGTACGGCCATACCTGCCAAAAACCCTATCACAGGCGAATTTCCTAGTAGAGATGAGTTTTCTGAATTCTGGTTACGATTAGCAAGTCGCTTATTTCCTAGATATGTTTATCAAGATGCAAGTCGCCATTTTTTAGAAAATGCAGACTGTGTTGATTTTATCATGCAAAGACTTATCGGAATAAATTGGGAAGATCGCATATTAGCACACTGTAATCGTTCAGACATATCATATGACTTCCAACCATCAGCGCCAGAAGCAGCATCTGGAACACTAGCAGCTTCCAACACATCAGAAGCTCAAAGAACGCAAGTACAAATTGCTCGATCTCAAGCATTTGCGCAAAGGTTGGCAGCACGACATGGTAAGTAATAAAAGTATCGTGTTAACCTGGAGAACGGAAGAGATTACATTTTAAATTCCTATGCCCAAGTTGGTAATTTTCGATTGCGATGGGGTGCTTGTGGACAGTGAAGCTGGTCATAATAAGCTGTTTATCGATTTGTTAAAAGAATACAACCATCACATGTCTGAAGAAGAAGGCCTGCGCCTGTTTACAGGTATGATCCCACAAGAAGCCAGACGATATGTAAAGGATCAATTCGGGATAGAAATTACAGATGAACATTGGAAAGAACACTTAAATCCAGAAATCTTTCTCCCCTTGTTAGCCTCAGATCTAAAACCATTAATGCACTCAACCTTACAATATTTACACGACAAAAAAATCCAGAAATGTGTTGGCTCAAATGGTATCCTGGAAATGATTCACTATAAGTTACGACATACCGATCAAAAACAATTCTTTGAAGATGCTCACATCTTTTCAGTAGACCATGTAAAAAACCCTAAACCCGCGCCGGATTTGTTTCTATTCGCGGCAAAGCAAATGGGGTATCAGCCAGAAGATTGCCTTGTGGTTGAAGACAGTGCCGTAGGTATAGCAGCAGCCAAAGCCGCGGGCATACCTGTCATTGGTTTTCTTGGCGGATCACACACCAAAGACCAATCTTATGTGAATAAAATCAAAGGCTTCAATGTCCCTATAGCGCATTCGGCTGAAGAGGTCTTAGGACACATCCTCTCCCACTAACAAAATCATAGTAATAATTTCAAAACCCCTCCCACTGCGTAATAATAAAGAAAATGCACATCCAATAAAAAAATGTGGACTACAAAGAAAATCGCTGAAGCCCTGGAACAAAGCACAAATCAAGATATCTCTGTTTCAGGTTTTGAATTTAATTCGCAAGATGTACAGCCAAGCAACTGTTTTCTGGCCTTAAAAGGGGATCAAATTGATGGCAACGACTTCATCGAAGATGCCCGAAAAAAAGGCGCTGTATGTGTTATAGGACAAAAGAATGCAGACTTTATTGTACCCAACACTTATACGGCTTTAAATCAACTGGCTCTGTATGCCAGAAACCACAGCCCTGCTAAAAGAATCGCCATCACAGGCAGCGTGGGCAAAACAACAACTGTTTCATTCTTAAGCCAATTATTGGGACAAAATCACAAGATCGTTTCCCCCAAAGGTACATTTAATAATCACATTGGTGTTCCCATAACTATGACCAAACTCGATGAATCTACCGAATTTGGAATATTTGAAATTGGTATGAATCACATAGGGGAAACCCGTCCCCTGGCCGAATTGGTTAAACCTGACATTGCGATTATTACAAAAATTGGCAATGCACACATTGGCTATATGGGCAGTCAATTGGCCATTGCTGAAGAAAAAGCACAAATTCTACACGCCCTAACGCCAGATGGGATTGGCATTGTCCCTGAAGATGAATTTTTAGAGGTTTATCAAAAAGCGGGTCGGGAATTAATCGTCGTTCCCCAGGCCGTAAACACTTTGGAAAGTATTCCTCAAAGACTGCAAAATAACTTCGCCATGGTTTTAGAGGTTTTGTCGATACTCGGTGTGAAAGACTACAACCGTGAAAAATTATCCATCCCGGCAGGTCGCGGGAATACTGTAGCAAAAAAAATCAGTGGCAAAAACGTAACCATTATTGACGACGCCTACAATGCCGCCTTCGATGCCTTTTTAGGCGCATTAAATGATTTGGCCAAACTACCGGGACGTAAAATTATTGTTGTGGGTGATATGGGTGAAGTCGATGGTTTTGAAGATGAATTCCATAATAAGGTCGCTCAGCTTATTCGAAGCTTACCAAACCTTGGTGCCGTATTTGCCGTTAGCCCCATGATCGCCAAAGCTTTAGGTGTTGAGATGCACCGACACGATGAAGTCCTTCGCCAACTACATCAGATTACACAAAATAACGACCTCCTCTACTTCAAAGGCTCAAAAAAGAGTCGGGTAAGCGCGATTGTTAAAGGAATTTAACACATCATTGTAAAAAAATCTAATCATGGGATACAGCAGTACCCATGCGAACATCATAAACTTGCCGCCTTAATCGGGTTTGGCACCGTCAACTTAAAAGTTGGGATTTTGAAAACCAGCAGTTTATGTCTATTGAACAACGCAAAGACAGCTATTGGGAGGGGGGTTTTTTTGAGAGGATTTAACTTCTTCTCTCCGTGCGCAGTCTAAGCAACCTAGATACATCTCAATGTCAAAGCATAAAGATGAAGTTGCGTCTTTTTCATGCGCCAACTCTCCCTGTAGTCTTTCTAATAAGGATTCTAATGCCACAGATTCTCTGTCTGTTTTGAGCATGAGTTCGAAATAAACACCTCGTACTCGTCTAGAAATATATGATTTAGGGTCCTCAGTTAATCTGGCCAGTGCTCTCATGATTTCCGACAACTTTCCTCCTAATTCTGAGGTTTTTGGGAAAGAAAGCTGAGCATGAGCAAGTGTTGCCCTTTTGGCGATTTGGTTTATAAGTTCTGATGTACATGGTAAGTTATACACGGAAGCTAGGAGGCTTGCTGGTGTGAATTGACCATTAGACGGTGGAACCAAAATTTTAGAAGCACGGGAAATACCTTCTGTGCTTGCGGGGTCTGGCAATAAAAGTGCTGGGAATTTTTGGGCATTTTGTGGGCGTTGGCATTTCGCGCAAGATTGTTGTGTTCCACTGTATGTTGCAAGGTCATCAGGATGTAGCAGACTGAAGTGGTGCTCTTCTACGCCTGTTTCATTTTTACGTGTACCCGTGTACCAATATCTGAGCATACCACCATTAGGTGTGCCATCCCCATGTTGTGTTTGGAAACCTTTGATATTCTCTGCCAAACCAGGGTTATTAGGTAACAAAGCAACACAACAATCGCCAAAATCAAAGGGCGAGTTTAGAGGATCATACTGCTCTCCTTTAAAAGGAGGAAGCTCATTTGGTGCGCTGAGAAGTTCAACAACACAAAAATCTGGACTTTCAAACCCAGCAATATGGCTTGAAAATTTATATGTTGGGGGTTGTCCGCCAAAAATCAAGCTTAGAAAAAATAGTAACATATTTTACCATCAAAAAAATCTATAATAAAAGATACCAAGGTGTTAATAAACAGTCAAGTGAATTCCTAACTTAATAGAGCATGGTACAAATCAAAACAGCTCTGTTTCAGGTTTCGCATTTAACTCACAGGACGTACAACAATAAAGTCGCTCAGCTGATTCGAAGCTTACCCAACCTTGGTGCCCCGTATTTGCCGTTAGCCCTGTGATCACCAAAGCTTTAGATGTTGAGATGCATCGACACGATGAAGTCCTCCACCAATTACATCCAGTAACAGCAGCAGAACCACGCCAAACATGAACAACAACCTGTTTCTTCTTCTTGTTCTGTCGGTTCTTGCTTTTGCAATAACTGTAGTTGCCAAAGTGCAAAATACTTTTGTATGGTTCCTTGTAAAATACCTATATTGTTATCGTTAGGTATCTGTATCTTGTCTAATTCTTTCTGTGCCGTAATAATAGTATTAGCCATTTGCGTTCTTGCAGCAACTTGTATTGATTGCTGCAAGAATTGCGCCATGCTTGTTTGTAAAGCCCTAAAATACCCCTCAGCTCCTATATCTTCTTCCGAGTCTGTATCACCAGCAGACTGTACAACAACTTGCTCCACTGCATCGGTTGAATTACTTGCCTGTAGCAGCTGGTCGCATAAAGCTTGTACAGGCGCCAACACAAACTTGATAGACCGCCCATAATACTTGCTGGCAGCATACCTGAACCCTGCTTCTTCAGCCTCTGTTAAACCCGGCACAACAATACCAGCAACCTGATCAGCAGCAACAATAATCATAGCACTCAAAAAAAACATAACACCCCCTTTTCCCAATGCTTGTTGATCATTTTTGGTAAATCATACCACTATTGCAGAATCTAAATCAAAAATAATCAACACTTTTCTTGCCTCATTGCAAATCGCCACACACCCTGCCTTCTGACCCATTTTTATGCAAAATGATCATATTACATGGAATATTCTCCCACACCACACACAAAACACCCTTTCTTTGTCTGCAAAAAATTTTAAAGCCGTTTTATTATGCGGCGCAAGCTCGCTATCGGACACTCAACAGCACATCGTTGGCGAGATATTTTAAAACAAAACTACCGGTGACATGAAATCCCCGCCTATTGCGGCAATGCCATTAAACGCTTAACTAAAAAACCAAAGGGATATTTTGTCGATTCTGGCGTGGCTTGTTCTTTACAGAACATAGGTTCTCCGCAAGCACTTTTAGCCCACCCTAGATTTTGTGCCTTATTTGAAACATAGATTTTGTCTTGGCTACGTGCATTTGAAAGAGCGGCACAGGTTTACCATTGGCGGACAACCACGTGCCCATGGGTAATGGGATTATTGTTTATGCTGACGACCATGTTCTAGAAATTGGTGATTCACTCTGGTGTATCCCATTTAATAGCCTGTCTGTGTAAATATGCCGGCAATCTCCTGTGCAACCAACAATTGGGGTAAATAAGTTGTAAAAAATCACTGCTTAATTAAAATTGATCTTTCACCAAACAATCGTCTGATAGCTTCAAAAGGCGAATTAGAGTTTGAAACGGCCGCATCTACTGGTTGCCGTGGCATCTGGTGGTGGCGTACAGTGATTTTCGTGATTTGTTGATTATCTCTAATGACATTAGCGACACCTTGATCAACAGTACACCCACTAAGATCTAGATGTGATAACCATGGCATGTTTTTAATGACATCCCCCCACCCTATGAAGGCATGCACTAAGCCTTGCCAATTAGTAAAATATAAATCCGTCACTATTTCTCCCAGTTTTGTGTCCTTAAGGTAAGCTTGCATGATTTTTGTTTTCGCATCCCCCTGAGCTTCACTACCTGGTTTTTTTTGTATTTCTGTACCCATAGAACCGTTACTACGAATATTAAACGTGATATCACCTTGCGTATACGTACTAAAAACTGGTGCGTTCGTTAACATAAGACGACAACCTAAACTACGATATTTAGAAAAACATTGCGCAAATGTATCCCAACTATTTGGATCAGTGCCAGTAGAGTTATCGACTTTATTTTTATCCGTCTCAAGAACATCTTTCCCAATCTTGAAACCATAAAACAAAACATGATGATCAGATGCTGCCTTGTTTTTAGCAATATCTAATGCAGCATTAACAGCTGAAGAATGTGGATGCCAGTACGCTTCAGTATCTCCATGGCTAAAAACGACATAATCAGAATCTACACGCTTATACCAAGCACGCAGTGTGCAAGTTTTTTTTAAAGGCAGAAAACATTTGAGAGAACATCAAAATTTTGTTTAGATGAATTTGAAGAAAACACAAACAAAACCCGATGCCTCTAGAAGATTTTATCATCCTCGTATACTGCCTTGTCGATG
>DAHXKW010000113.1 GCA_027366195.1 Alphaproteobacteria bacterium
CATCGACAAGGCAGTATACGAGGATGATAAAATCTTCTAGAGGCATCGGGTTTTGTTTGTGTTTTCTTCAAATTCATCTAAACAAAATTTTGATGTTCTCTCAAATGTTTTCTGCCTTTAAAAAAAACTTGCACACTGCGTCAATTTGTTCTTTTCGTGCTGCAAGTAATGCAGTGAGTTTTTCAAGAGTTTCTTCTAGCTTTTTAATTATTTGATCTCTTTCAGCAATTTGATCTTGGAGTGGTTTAGTATTAGTCCGAGCCAGTAGAGCTGTTCTTAATTTCTGAAAGTCTTCTTCGGTTGGAGCTGTGGGGAGGGGGCTGGTATCATGAGTGTTAGTGGGTTGTTGAGTCTGAGTTTGAGCTGTTAATAGGTAGAAAAGCACGCTCAAAAACACATTTCACCCACACGCAAAAATAATAACCCAGATCAAATAATTATAGGTTATTCTATTATATCTTATAATTTATTTTAAATTATATTTTAATCAAAATCAACAACAAGGTCTAATGGCTAATTTCAGTAATTTTCGTTAAACTAAAATAGATTTTAGTTTAAGTATGCTCCAGAATGCGCAGACTTTTTGTCATTTTCTTTATATTACTAGCTATTACAACAGGTGTCGTGTTTTTCACGCAGAGTGAAACACTATCTTGGTTAACCAATTCGTATAAACAAATTACCCAATCTACCACGCAACAGAGAGAGGAAAAAACAGTGGAGGCAACAAGACCCGAAACGGCTTCCCAAGAAGATAGGGTAAAGACAACTAGTTGTAATATCGAGCAAACATGTCCTTGTCTTGCTCAAGTGATTCCTGAAGTTGTAGAGCAGTTAGTAAATAGCGTTGTAAGTATCTCTGTTACCCAGGAAGCTGACAAAACAAAGTCAGGCGATAAAATAATCCCATTTGATCCTGGTGCTGAGATCTTTAAAGATTATTTAGATAGTGATAGTAAGGCAAAGAAGGTGGAATCTGGAGGTTCTGGTTTTATTATTAAAGGACCAGATAATCTGTTATATGTGCTGACTAATGCCCACGTTCTTGGAAAAGCTTCTGAAATTGTTGTTATTACTCATGATAAAACAAAGTTTTTTGCTGAATTAAAAGCGGGAGACGTACGGAGTGATTTGGCAATTTTAAAACTAAAAGGGCAGCAAAAGTTTCCAAGTAACTGTAAACCCGTTGAATGGGGTGATGCCAATAAATATCCAGTAGGAGCCCCTGTCATAGCTATTGGTAATCCTTTTGAGTTTGGTAGCAGTGTGTCAGATGGTATTATCTCGTTTAAAAACAGGGATATACCAAGGCCGATTGGCAGTGGATTACCAGCAGGTCAGCGTATTAAAGAGTTTTTGTCTGACATGATGCAGCATACAGCACCTATTAATATCGGTAGTTCAGGTGGACCACTTATTGGTATAGAACGTGTAGATGAAAAATGGGTGGGGCGTGTGGTTGGTGTTAATTCAACTATGTTAACGACAACTGGAGGAAATATAGGTATCAGTTTTGCCATCCCATCAACAATTGCTTTACCTATTACAGATAAATTGTTTAAGTCAGGAAAAGTTGATTATGCGTGGCTAGGTATTATCATGCAAGAATTGCTGGATAGTCAAAAATCTGTTTTAGGACTTTCAACGGCTTATGAGGCATATAAGGTCGTTGAGGTTGAAGAGAATAGTCCTGCACAAAAAGCTGGTTTAGAAAAGGGGGATATTGTTACCCACCTTGAAACGGGTGCCTCCGGTAATTTGAGTAAAGACATTCAAAAACTTCAGCCCGGAGAAAATATTACATTGATAGTATTTAAAAATGGTCTTAAAAAGGATGAGCAGAAAATTACAGTTACGTTAGGGATCCGTCCTGATAGTGATATTGTTCAGAAAAAAACGAAAAAAGTAGGTATAAAAAAATGGCCAGAAGGTGCTTTTAAAATTTCTGACCTAGACTTAGTTTTAGAGAAACAGACTGTGCCTTTAAATGGCAAAAAAATGACAGGATTTAAAGTTGTTGATCTTGATCCAGAACACGCCAAATTTAGTTTGGAAGCTAAGGATAGTCTTGAACCTGGGGATGTATTGTTATCTTTGAATGGCGAACCTTTAATTGACCGACAAGCAGTTGAGCAGCAGGTTGGTAACATTATCCATCCAAAGGAACAAAATAAGGAGGGGATGCCATATGCAATTTTGTCCTTTAATGTATATAGCCGCGATGGTTCTTTGAAGGATGCAATTTATCGTTATGATTTTAGGGGAGAATCAGAGGAAAGCTAAACGATATATAGCTTTAGTTTATGAGGTTTCCTAAGTAAAATAATCCCGTTTGTTCACTTTTTATTTACAATCCAGAAATTAAATGTTAACTTCCTTTTCCTTACTATCGGTATAAGACATTATAATCGGTGTAAATTATGGAAAGTTTACAACATAAACTTGATCGGATTCGCAGGCCTCGTGTGCAGATTACTTATGATGTGGAAGTTGGGAATGCGATAGAAAAAAAAGAACTGGCATTTGTGGTCGGTATTTTATCTGATTTATCCGGTCATCGTGAGGATGATATCAGGCCGTTACCACCTGTCAAAAAGCGTAAATTTGTTGAAATTGATCGGGATAATTTCGGACACGTTATTGAAGCTATTAAACCACATTTACACCTTGTAGTTCCCAATCATATCGATGCGCAATTGGCTGAAAGAGCATTTGATTTTTATTTTACATCTTTGGACGATTTTAATCCTTTGGCTTTAGTTAAGCAGGATGCAACTTTGAATGGGATTTATCAAAAACGTACAAAGATTAAGGATTTTTTGGTTAAGTTGGATGGTAATGAAAATCTTGAAGAGCTGGTTGTAAAGATTATTACTGATGCCAAAGCGAGAGCTGAACTTAAAGCGCAGATTGTGACAGAGAAAGATAAACTCCAAAAACCAGTAACATCCTCAGTATCTGCTAGTGTGGCACCAAAAACCAATGGGCAGGCGTCAACGGAGAAACCTGGTGGTACACCAAAATCTTCTAATCCACCAGAAGGAGGGAAATAATTATGGCAACTAATAATGCAGCAATGTCTAGTGCTTCATTGCTAGATCAGTTTTTACACAATGGTAAGATGATACGCCAAGAATCTCAGAAAGAATATGCGCTTGAGATGCTTGAGGCATTGATTGATACACTGAATGAAGCAGATGAGGCAAAAACCAAAATTGATTCAACAAGTACCGAAAAATTTCTCATGCAGGTTGTTGGTGACTGTGACCAAAAGATTGCTTTACAGCTAGATGAAATATTGCATCAGCCCGATTTTCAGAAATTAGAAGGCTCTTGGCGAGGTCTTAATTATTTGGTTATGAAAACTGAAACAGGAACGATGCTTAAATTAAGAGTCCTCAATGTTTCAAAGGATGAAGTCCTAAAGGATCTAGAAAAGGCTGTTGAATTTGATCAAAGCGCGATGTTCAAGAAAATATACGAGGAAGAATATGGTACTTTTGGTGGACATCCTTATTCTTGTTTGGTAGGAGATTTTTATTTTGATCGTACACCGATGGATGTGATGTTTCTTGAAAAATTCAGTGGAGTTGCGGCGGCGGCTCATGCGCCACTTTTAACCTCAGCTTCCCCCGATCTTTTTGACTTAGATACTTTCGAACATTTAGGAAGACCTCGTGATTTAGCAAAACTTTTCGAGAGTTTAGAGCTTATCAAATGGAATTCTTTTAGAGAGATCGAGGATTCACGGTATGTCAGCTTAACGATGCCTCGTGTTTTAATTCGTATGCCTTATGGAGATAAGACAAATCCTGTTGAGGGTTTAAACTACAATGAAAATGTCGAAGGGGCCAGTAGCAAGTTATTCTGCTGGACTAATACAGCCTATATTTTGGCGCAGCGTATTACAAATGCTTTTGCACTTTATGGTTGGACGGCAGCTATTCGTGGTGTTGAAGGCGGTGGTATAGTTGAAGATTTGCCAGCTTACACCTTCAGGACAACAGACGGTGATTTAGCGCTTAAGTGTCCAACAGAAGTAGCTATTACAGATCGTCGTGAAAAAGAGTTAAGCGACCTTGGATTTTTGCCGCTTTGTCACTGTAAGAACGAAGATTATGCGGCTTTCTTTGGGGGGCAGACGACGCAACATCCTAAGTTATATAATCTGGATGAAGCGAATGCAAATGCTAATTTATCGGCACGTTTACCATACTTGTTAGCAGCATCTCGTTTTGCACACTATATCAAAGTAATTATGCGTGATAAAATTGGTAGTTTTATGACGCGAGCAAATGTTGAAGCGTATCTTAACAACTGGTTAGCAGACTATATTTTATTGAACGATGATGCCGGCCAAGAAGTGAAGGCACAGTACCCTCTTCGTGAAGGTCGTATAGATGTGTTTGAAATTCCTGGTAAGCCAGGTTCATATAAAGCAATTGTTTATCTTCGTCCTCACTTCCAATTAGAAGAACTTACAGCATCGATTCGCTTGGTTGCAACATTACCAAAACCAGCTGGTGGATAGTTTGGTACTCATACGTTAACTAATTTATTAGCATTAAATTAGATTCTTACAGTAATTTTTGAATTTCGAAAATAATGTCTTCTAAGTGATAATCAATAATTCGATGTGGGCAGTTGAGGAAATGAAAAGAAGCTTTAGGGGCTTTTTGAGCAATTAGTTTTATTGTAGAGGCATTGTTTACTACTTTTTCTTGTTTGCCTAAAAATACAGTTACTGGTGTATGAATATGAATTTGGTTCAATTCAGTAATGGACTGCAAAGCAGAGCAAACCCAACCTAGGCTTAGTTTTGTTGTGATTTTTTCTTGATTAGCGGCTAAAATAGATCTTAATTTTTCATTTTTTTCTTTTGCAATAATTTCATCCGGTGTCTGATAACGTAATCCTGGGATAATAGATTGCGTTGATTTGACCCAGGTTAGAACTTTAAGAGCAAGGGGTATCATAGATCTTGGTAATAAATTAATAGGACTCATCAAGTCGATCATTGGAGCAATCAAAATAGTGTGTCGTGCAGAGCCGCTGTCATAGTCTTGTAAATAACGTAGGGCTAAATGGCCGCCGAATGAGCTTCCAATAAGAATAATAGATTCATCTTTCAAATAAGTATTTTTGAAATAGTTAATATCATCTAAGTAGGTTTCAAAATTATCAGAGTGAATTTTTAAAGGATCCTCTTTATGTCTTGCTGAAGAAGCGCCATGATCTCGGTACTCTATGCCATAAACCTCTAATCCAATTTGATCTAAAGCTGTCCAAAAAGGAAGGGTGCGTTCAATAAAAGTCATTACACCAGGTAAGCAAAGAGCTTTTATTTTTTTAGGAGTCTTGGACCTGCAAAAACGAATATCTACTCCATTATTTGAGAACTGTTCAATTACAAGGCCTAGAGAATTTTGTTCTAGGGAAGGGTAGAGCATTATTTTTATTATTGTTCTAATTTTATTCAGTATAACTTTTAATCAATTAAGATATGGTTTATACCAAAGTGCAAATAACAGGTATGTGATCTGATGGTTTATCAGAGTAACGTTGGTTTTTATCCGTCTCTATTATTTTTAATTTTTTTAGCAAAACAGAGGTTAACAAGATGTAATCAAGTCGCATTCCATGATTTTTTCTTAGCGCACCGCCCCGGTAATCCCACCATGTGAAAATTTGTTCTTGGGTTGTCGCGCGAAGTGCGTCTATAAATCCAACGTTAAGAAGTTGTCGCATGGCTTGTCGTTCGCTAATTGAGAAACAGGTTTTTTCATACATCGCTTCAGGATCAAAGACGTCAATATCGGAAAGAGCGACATTAAAATCTCCGGCCAATAAAAAGTTATGTTCCTCGATAAGGCGTTTTTTCAAGTAGTGAGTTAGATGTTTAAAAAAATCTAATTTATATAGATATTTATCTGAATTTATTTCGCCACCATTTGGAATGTATACAGATGCAATCACCATATCTTTGATAAGGCATTCAATGTATCTAGCTGAAGGATCATTGAAGTGGGGAATGCCTTTGGTAATGATTTCGATAGGATATTTGGAAGCTATGGCTACACCATTGTATGTTGGTTGGCCAAAAACAATTGTGTTGTAATTTAATTCTTCAAAGACTGTATAGGGAAACTGCTCATCTGTGCATTTAAGTTCTTGCATCAATACGATATCGTAATTATTTTTTTTAAGCCATTCTTGTACATAGAGGATACGGGAGCGGATAGAATTTACGTTCCAAGTGGCAATGCGCATGAAATTTCTTGTACTATAGACCACATGCTATATCACGTTACCATGTGTATGGTGCAAAATATATGCTCTGTTTACCAAGAGCCAATCCGACTGGATCGTTTTTTGCGTTTAGTATTTGGGCAACACTTATCTCAAAGTGTTATAGAAAAACAATGTAGAACAAAAAAAATTAAAATTAATCATAAGCCGGTTAAGCCTAAAACACGAGTTTATTTCAAGGATGAACTCAGTTTGCATGATACGATTCAAGATAAGATTGATAGCGGTTTTGTAAGGCCTCAACATGATACGCAGCTAAAAAATGACCTGAAAGATATGATTGTTTATGATGCGATAGATTTTTGTATTATTTATAAACCCTATGGTTTGCCAAGCCAAGGTGGTCCAAATATTCAAACTTCTGTTGCACAGTTGGCTGGTAGAGATTATTGGATTGTACACCGTCTTGATCGGCATACAGAAGGACTTATGCTTTTGGCTAAAAACAGACATACAGCGGCGCAGTTGATGGAGTTATTTAGGACAAGACAAGTTCAGAAACATTATTGTGCCATTGTTCGCGGATATCCCCGGCCTACTTCAGGTCTAGTTGAAGCGCCTCTTGAAAATATTTGTGAAGAAGGTAAAGACAGAATGGTTGTTTCTCAATATGGGCAATCTGCTGTTACTCGTTATCGCGTTGTCCGCAAATTAAATAATCAGCACTCAATTGTTCTTCTTAAGCCTATGACGGGCCGTAAGCATCAACTGCGCGTCCATATGCAGTATTTGGGCACACCTATTTTGGGTGATATGAAATATGGAAAACGCGGTAAGAGAATGCATTTATATGCCTACAAAATTGAGTTTGTGTGGCAAGGCAAAAAGATAAGCATTTGTGCTGCGGATTTTTTATTGCGCGTTAAGAATTGAGACATTAAACTGCTTAGTATGGCGGGTGTAGCTCAGTTGGTTAGAGCGCTAGGTTGTGGCCCTAGAGGTCGCCGGTTCAAATCCGGTCACTCGCCCCATTTTATGTCATAGATCAACTATGGACCAGACTTCTCCTGATCTAACTAATCTCCTGAAAATAATTATGGATTTAAAAGGTTAAAGAAAAAAATATGAAACTTTAAAGGCAAACAATACCAAGCAATAAGATGGCAACAATGTTCATAATTTTAATCATGGGGTTGATAGCTGGGCCAGCTGTGTCTTTATAGGGATCCCCTACAGTGTCTCCAGTAACAGCTGCTTTGTGTGATTCAGAGCCTTTTCCACCACAATGACCTTCTTCGATGTATTTTTTCGCATTATCCCAAGCACCACCCCCAGTTGTCATGGATATAGCCACAAATATGCCTGTAATAATTGTCCCCATGAGGGCTGCACCTAAGGTTTGGAAGGCGGCAGTTTGGTCTACAATATTTTTCATAATGATATACAGAACAATAGGCGCTAATACCGGTAACAAGGCGGGGATAATCATTTGTTGAATCGCAGAACGTGTAACCAAATCAACGCAAGTTGCATAATCAGGTTTTGCTTTCCCTGTCATAATTCCTGGAATTTCTCGGAATTGGCGTCGAACCTCTTCGACAACAGCACTTGCTGATTTTCGAACGCTTAGCATAGCCATACTTGCAAATAAATAGGGGAGAACGCCGCCAATAAACAAGCCAATCAAAACATACGGGTTATCAAGATTAAAAGAAATATCGTATTGAGGGAAATAATATTTCAAGTCCTGGGTATATGTTGCAAATAGCACAAGCGCAGCCATACCAGCTGAACCGATAGCATAGCCTTTTGTAACAGCTTTTGTAGTGTTTCCTACAGCATCTAGGGCATCGGTAATTGTTCTAACAGAGTCTTTCATCTTAGACATCTCAGCGATGCCTCCGGCGTTGTCAGTGATTGGTCCATAAGCGTCAAGAGCAACAATCATTCCTGATAAGGCTAACATTGCTGTTGCGGCAATGGCGATTCCATAGATGCCAGCATTTAGGTAGGAAATCAAGATGCCGATGATGATAACAATAATAGGTAATCCCGTTGCTTCCATGGAAATCGCTAAGCCCTGGATAATGTTAGTACCATGCCCTGTCATGGAGGCATCAGCGATAGATTTTACGGGTCGATATTGTGTTGATGTATAGTATTCGGTTATCCATACTAAAAGACCTGTTACACCAAGTCCAACCAGTGCACAGATAATTAAATTAATGTGGTCAAAGTTGAAATCATGAATTTGCATAGATTCGGAAAAATCCATGAACATAAGGTAAGTGGTTGCGACAATGCCTATACACGATAAAATACCGCTCATTATAAGTCCCTTATAAAGTGCGCGCATGATTTTTTGTGAACCATCTAATTTAACAAAGAAAGATCCAAAAATAGAGCAGATTACGCAGACAGCTGTGATAAGAAGGGGGTAGAGAGTGAGTTGAGTTTCTACAGAACCTGAAAAATAAATTCCAGATAAAACCATGGCGCCAACGACAGTTACGACAAAAGTTTCAAATAAATCAGCAGCCATTCCAGCGCAATCACCCACGTTGTCGCCCACGTTATCAGCTATAACGGCAGGGTTTCGAGGATCGTCTTCTGGAATGCCAGCCTCGATTTTTCCCACAAGATCAGCGCCGACATCAGCAGCCTTAGTGAAAATACCGCCACCAAGTCTGGCGAAAATAGAGATTAAAGAAGATCCAAAACCCAAAGCAACTAAAGACTCTGTCTGTATTCGACTCTCAAGACCAAGATAGCCTAAGAGAAAATAATAGCCAGCTACGCCAAGCAGGCCAAGGCCGACCACCAAAAAGCCTGTGACTGATCCTGATTTAAATGCAATATCAAGCGCATGACTTAAACCTTCAGTAGCGCCCTGAGCTGTTCGGACATTAGCGCGAATTGAAATATGCATGCCGATATAACCAGCGGCACCAGATAAGACCGCACCTATTACAAATCCCAATGCAACATATCCAGACATAAACAGTGTTAATAATAGAGTTAGGGCAATACCGACAAGACCAATGGCAGTATATTGTCTATTTAAGAAGGCTTCTGCACCCTTTTGGATTGCGGTTGCTATCTCTTGCATTTTTTCGTTACCTTTGGGATAACGAAGCATTTGATTGGTAATAAATAGAGCGTAAAAAATCGTGACCACACAACTTGCAAAGATCACGAGACTGGAAAACATTGAGACACAAAACAAAATACTTTCCCAAGATTTTACCGGAAACATTGTAGCCAAGGCAATGGATCGTGTTTTTGAAAGTTAGATAGATATGGGGGGTGACGACTTTTTTACCACATGTCTTTGTGAAGCATTAATCTTTTTTTCGTTTCTTCTTTTCCTAAAACGGCCATGATTTCAAAAACGCTCGGGGAAATGGTGTGACCTGTGAGCAATATACGCAAGGGTTGTGCCAGGTCGCCTAGTTTGATCTCTTTTTCTGAGGCAAAAGCTTTAGCAGATTCATGGAGGATTTGTTCATTGAAATTGTTTAGATTATCTAGTATTTGAATAAAATCTTGAATAAGGTTTTGATCAATAATTATAGCTTGTGCAGATTCGGATTTTGTATAAGGTATATCCCGGTAAATATTAGCATTGCTATCGAGTTCAACTAAAGTTTTTGCACGCTGCTTTAAACCGTTCATGCCAGCTGCAATTCTTTTGCGGACATTATCATCGTCTCCAGGTTTGTAAATTTGTTCAGCCAGCCAGGTATTATCTGCTTCTCTTAGATAATGTGCATTTAAAAATAGTAATTTTTCCATATCTAATCGGGCAGGAGATCGTCCAATATGGTCGACATCGAACCATTCAATGGCTTGTTGTCGTGAAATAATTTCAGCATTTCCATGTCCCCACCCTAAACGTAATAAATAATTAAACATAGCATCGGGTAAAATACCCATATCTTTATAAGTTTCAACGCCAATAGCGCCATGACGTTTTGATAGCTTCATTCCGTCTTGTCCATGGATTAAAGGAATGTGGCTAAAAGTTGGAACCTCCCATCCCATGGCTTCGTAAACCAATTTTTGTTTAAAAGCGTTGGTGAGATGATCGTCTCCTCTAATAATATGTGTAATCCCCATATCATGATCATCTACAACCACCGCAAGCA
>DAHXKW010000138.1 GCA_027366195.1 Alphaproteobacteria bacterium
ATTATTTAAATTAGTTTAACTGTTTTATTTCTAAAACAACTTTTCTAACCGGCCTACTGTTCCTTGGTGACTCTTTTCACGTGCTGTTTTTTCTTGCTCCTGTTTTTTTCTTAAAATTTTCTTTTGCTTTTTGTATTGTGACCTCGCGATTTCTTTTCTTTTTTTCTCTAATTCCACCAGTTCTTTCTCGTGTTGTTTTTGAAGATTTTCTTTTCTTGCTTCGTGACTTTGTTCCAATCTTTTTAACAAGTCTTCATGAGCTCTCTGCCTGCTTTCTGTTGTTGGATAAGATTTTAGTTGTTCTTCATATTTCTTTATTTTTTTATCTTGGTTTGCTTTTTCCTTTTCCTCAAAGTGTTTTGTATTGATCTTTTTGCTTTGTTTTGTTCTTTGCGGAAGTTCTGGTTGATATGGCTTGATTTGTTTTTCAAATTCTTCCTGCATACGCTTTTTGGTTTCTTCATGGATTTTTTGATGTGTTTTTTGTTCTTGTTTTTGTTTTTTATTTAAAACTTTCTTTTGTTTTTTAAATTGCGATTTTGTAATTTCTTTGCTTCTTTCTCTTAACTCTTCTTGTTCTTTTTTATGTTGTTCTATAAGATTTTTTTTTCTTGCCTCATGGCTTTGTTCAAATCTGCGCAATAATTCTTCATGTGTTTTCTCTTTTTCTTTTGTTGTCTGGTGCTGGTTTAATTGTGTTTCATGTTGCTTTAATTTTTTTTCTTGGTTTGCTTTTTCCTTCTCTTCAAAATGTTTTGAGTTGATATTTTTTTTTGCCTTACCACGTTGGTGTTGCCGTAGAGATTTAGGAGGCTGCTCTTTTCTTTGATTTTCTTCGGGGTCTTTATTTTCTGTCTCAATACCTTGTTCTATTTTATGTAATAAATCTTCTTCATATGGGTGTTGTTTTTCTTTTGCTGTGTGCGGACTTAATTCATGCTCACCTTGCTTTGTTTTATTTCCTTTTGCCAATTCTTTCGGGTGTGTTCTTTGTCTTCTAGATTTATTTCCTTGTCCGTACTCATGTGAGTTGGTATCTTTTTCATCTTTTGTCGTTTCTTTTTTTATTTCATGTGTACGAAGTGGTTGATGAAGAATTATATGATAATGTTTTCCTGTTAAAGCTTTTGATGATTTTTGTCTCGGTTTTTCTTCCCCCTCACTCTCGCCCTCCTCCCCCTCTTCTGGTATTTTCTTTTTGTCTGCTTGTTCCTCTAATTCTTGTTGGTGCCTAGTTTTTAAATCAGCTAGTTCCTGAGTGTGCTGTTCTCTCAATGACGTTAATTCTGTTTGATGTTGTTCATTTAAATTTTGCTGTGCCGATGTGGAGTCCGACAAAATTTGCTGAGTCTGCTCTGCATTTTGTTGCAGTATTTGTTGTTGCGCTTGAGCTTGTTGTTGCTGCATATCTTGTTGCGACTGTGCCTGCTGTTGCATAAGTTGTTGTTGCTGCGAATTCATATCTTGTATTTGCTGTTGGTATTGTTGTACGAGTTGCTGTTGTTGTGATGATGAATCTTGGTTCTGTTGTCTTAATTGATCTTGCTGGGCTTGCAAGTCTGAAACTTGTTGTTTTAGCGCAGTTACTTCTTCAGAATTATCGTTTAAGGAAGAGGCGGGATTTTGTTGTGTATTGTCCGTTTCATCATTTTCTGATCCAGTATTGTTTTCAGGTTGATCTTCCTGTTGTGGGTTAGACACTTCTGAGGCATTTGTTTGCTGCGGCTCTAGATCTCGTTCCTGACTCTGATCATGAGTTTGGTCCTGACCCTGACCTTGATCTTGATCCTGATCCTGATCTTGGCTCTGTTCTTGCTTTTCGTCTGGAACTTGTTCTGTGTTATCAGAATTTTCAGCTTGGTCAGGAATGGCGTTTTCTTCAGTATTACTTGCGGGCTGATTTTTTTGTGTTGGGCTTCTTAAAGGTGGTGTTGGTGCTTTTTTTTCGCTTGTTCCCGTATCGGTACTATTATTTTGGTCTTCTTCTTTTTCTTCAGACTCATCTATCCCTATTTGTTGTTCAGCTAGTTTTTTTTTTCTATGCCTAAATTTAAAGGACCTCCTGATAATTGCTGGTCTGATTTTGTAACTGAATCTGAATCTTGATTTGCTCCACCTTCATTTCCATCACTATTACTCTGAGTTGATTGATTATCAGTGCTATTTGAAGAATCTTCCGTATCCATTTTTTCTTTGGTTTTCCCTTGTTTTTCAACATCTTTTATAGCTGCTAAAGGACTTTTTTCCGCATCTGCCGCTATTTCTTGGATACCACTTTCATCTGCTTTTGCTTTTTTCCCCCTCGCTGTGTCATCAGTACCAGAACCAGAATTATCACCATCAGACGATCCATTATTGTCATTTTGATCGCTTGCTGAAGAATTACCAGAGTCTTGGTTTCCACCATCAGAGGAAGTCGAATCATTATCAGGGCTGTCATTATCTGACGATCCATCGTTTTTAGTGTTTTTGCTTTTTTGACCGTCCGTGTCGTCTGATCCTGAGTCCTCTCCCTCGGGGGAGATTGGATTATTGTTTGATGATGTATTGTTATTATTGGCACTATCACCGCCATCATTTGCTTTTCCGTTATCTGATGATCCTGCGCCTGAGTCCTGGTCTTCGCCATCAGAAGCGCTCGCACTTTGTTCTTGATTTCCATCTCCATTCGATCCATTTGAATTGTTGGTGCCGCTGCCCTCATCACTTTGGTTGTCGGAATCCCCATTACTTGACGATGAGGCATCGTTATTATTTCCACTATTACTCTGCTCTTGTTCTCCACCGCTATTGTCCGAGTTTTGACCTGAAATATTATCGTAATTATTTGAGTTGCTGCCATTGCCTTGAGTTTGGTTTTGAATGGTTTTTAGTTGGCGATTTTTTTGCTCTAGTTTTAAAATGTCTAGCCTTTGGCCTGAAGCGGCATTTATTTGTGCCGCAAGTTCTTTATCTGAATAGCCTTCAATTATGGACATATCTATTTTTGAAATAGCATCATCAATCGCTTTTTTCTGTACGTCTGTTATTTGTGGTTGTGTTCCTAGAGTCTCTAGGCTTGTAATTGTTTTTTCTTTCTCTTCTCTAGTAACAGTGGGTTTTGCAACGTCTGTAACAGTTTTTTGTATTGTTGATTCAAAATCAGCCGGTTGAAGTCCACCCGGTGTTCCCAATAAACATAAAAAAATAAGGCTCATTCTGAATCAGGTTTTTTCTATCTATCTTCAATATAAAAACTGAAAGTTAATTCTAAATTAAGAAAAACAAGAATACGCTAAAACATATCAATTATTTTTTTTGCTGACAACCCAAAAGTAATGCACTAATTAGGAATCCTAAGGTTCAAGCTGTATATTTCGGAAGCTAGAAGCCGCTTCTAATATTACGCGTACTTTTTCTAGTTGTGCTTGTGCCGCAGAGTTTTTGTCTAATTTAGCTTGTTCATTGAATTCTGAGCCACAATATAAAATAGCATCATGACCGGCACTTAAAGCTTTGGTTACTTTTTGAGAAAATTCTGTATTGTTAAGGGCTCCCATATCAATAGCATCAGTTATAAGAAAGTTTTTAAATCCGATTGTTTCGCGAATATATTTGACAATCACTGAGGAGAAGGCTGTTGGATTTGATGGATCAAGCTTGTCATAAATAACATGGTTTGTCATACCCCAGGTACGAGAATCAGCCTTATTTTCAACAAATGGGATGATATCTTGGGTAATATCTCCAGCAACATGACATATGCCCAGGTGGGGGTCTGCGCCATTGGATTGTCCATGACCGGGAATGTGTTTCATAACGGGGATGATGCCTTCAGATAAAAATGTTTCGCAGACGATCTTTCCTAGTTTGGCAACTCTTTGAGGATCTTTGCTAAAAGAACGATCATAATAGCTGATAGCATGTTTTTCTTGTTCTGGGTGGTCGTAAATTAAGTCAAGACATGGTGCGCAATTTACGTTTATATGGCAAGAGAGTAAATCCAGAGCAACCCTTTTTTGTTTGTAAAATTAATGCTTCAATGGTTTCTGTGGGGTTGAGAGTATACAGTTGCCCAAAGTAATGCATAGACTTAGCATCATAAAATTCTGGGGGCTTCAGGCGTCTTACTTGTCCACCTTCTTGGTCAATCAGCAAGAAAGGAACAAACTGGCGAAGTTTTTTACAAAGTGATTTTAATTGTTCTTTGTTTTTAATATTATAAGGCATGATAATTATGCCAATAGGTTTATAACATGCTAATAATGATTCTATTTCTGAAGTTACTTCTAGTGTTCTTAAAGATATGATGGCGGGACTATATGAGGAGGATATTGTCATATATTTCAGTGAATTTCTATTTGTATTATTAACTGTTCCGTGATGATCTTACAAATTGTTCGAAATCCCTATAATCACCTAAAAAGTAGCGAACATACCTATTGTCAACAACCGTGATTATAAAGATGGCAGGAACGGTTGAGAAATCACTTCTACCTGCCTGAGCAAGTAGATCTCTTAATTTTGCTAAGTACGGTGTTCCTTGCTCTCTGTTGTCTCTTGTTTGATAAAGTTGCGTTTTTACTGGTCCAAAAATATTAGCAACCTGATGGTAGGCGTTTGGTTGACCATAATCGAAGACCTCAATTTTTACTACATCTGTTAATGACACTTTTTCTCGGCTGTATGGCAAGGTTTCCAAATCTGTATACTGTGTAAAATCCTTCCCAGAATTTTCATCCGTTATTGTTTTTAAATTTACGGTTTCTCTTTTTGCGGTTATTCCTTTTGTGTTTTTTAGGTTATCTACATATCTCTCAAAGTCATCAAACCCGCCAATGTAGAGGCGTTCATATTTTCCATCTTTCATAATAATAATTGAAACTCTAGGTATAAGCCTGTAATTTCCTTTACCAACTGTTTTTAAAATTTTAAAGGAAGCTGTTTTGTATTTATTGTCATAAACATCATGAAATTTAAGACGTTCTTTCCCAAAAGTTCCCATGGTAAGGTTTTTAGCCTTGACACAGTAAGGACAATGGTCTCCGCCATATACTTCAACCTGAAATGGTTCTGGCGTTCCTTGGAGAGCATCGTATAAACTTGTTGGAATATTAGCGAATGAAAAATCTGTTTGAGGATTTATTTCAAACGATTCTTGAGGGTTTTCTTGCACTGGTCTGTTTTGCAAAGATGATCGTATAGTACCTTTGGGTTGTTTCTGACCTTCGAGATCTCTGACAAAAGCACTGAGTCTCTGCTCGGCAGATAAAGGGTTTGCTTCTATAAAACTAAATATAAAAAACATTATATGTACCTAATAAACAGTATCTGTTTATTAGATAAATAGCTGATATTAATATCTAGTTAATATTTTCTGTGTGAAACTCTCTTTTTATTTTTGTTAAAAAATGGTTTATTGCTTTTAGGTCTTTGTTCTCTTTCTCGATCCATTTTTTTATGAGGATCTAGCAACCGCTCAATTGCTGCCCACTTACGGCTTTCCTGGGCTGTTATAAAGCTGATTGCAAAACCTTCTGCGCCAGCACGTCCTGTACGGCCGATTCTATGAATATATTCCTCTGGGGTAGGGGGAAGATCATAATTGATAACATGTTGAACATGTGGAACGTCTAATCCACGTGCTGCCACATCCGTCGCTACAAGGATCCTGAATTTTCCTTTTCTGAAATCACTTAATACACGTTGGCGTATCTGTTGTTTTAAGTCACCGTGTATAGCACAAGCATCAAAACCTTCGTTATATAATTTTTGAGCCATTTCATCGGCATCAATTTTTGTTTTAACAAAAATAATGACTGATCCTTCACGTTTTTGCAATTGGTCAAGCAGAAAGGGATACTTTTGCGGTTTTGATAAATGGGCAATTTCTTGTGTAATTGATTCTGTTGGTGTTGTTGTTGGCCCAGCAGATAGTTGTTCTGGATCCGTTAGGTATTGATTAGCCAACCTAGCAATGGGACCAGGAATTGTTGCTGAAAACATCAGCGTTTGTCTTTGTTTTGGCAGGTATTTTAAAATTTCGTCCAATTGAATACCAAATCCCATATCGAGCATGCGATCTGTCTCATCCAATACTAGAAATTTTGTATGGTCTGCATATAAGTTTTTGCGATCTAGGTGATCCAAAATACGTCCCGGTGTCCCAACGATAATACGAGGTTTGGTTTTTAGAAATCTTATTTGCCGATAGATAGGCTCTCCACCAATCAAAAGTGCAAACCGTAAGGGGGATTTTGTTTGGATTAATAGGTGCTTGATCGTTTGTGACACCTGTTGTGCAAGTTCACGTGTGGGGGTTAGAATCATTGCCGTTGTTTTAGGGTTTTTTTCAAGCTGAATGATAAGTGGCAAACAGAATGCTAATGTTTTACCTGTACCGGTTTGAGCAGATCCTAAGATGTCTTTACCAGTTAAAGCAACGGGTATTGTTATTTCTTGTATAGGGGTTGGGATTGTAATATTTTGAGCCTCTAAAGCGCTAGTTAAATCTACTGGAATCCCTATTGTTTTAAAATTATTCATTATTGACCTTGTTGAAAAAATATTAGGAACTATGCGTTATCAGCGATTTGAAGATTGACGGCTGACGTCTTTCCGCGGCGAGTTTCTAGTTCGTAAGAAACGCGTTGTCCTTCACTTAAGGTTTCTAATCCGGCGCGTTCCACAGCAGAAATATGTACGAAGACATCATCATTCGAGTCATCCGGTTTGATAAATCCATAACCTTTTGTCGGGTTGTACCATTTAACAGTTCCTGTATTCATAAAAAAAAACTCCTTTAAAAATTATTGCTGTGAAGTAGTAACAGCATATACAGACAGTGTATTGAAAGGTTTCTTAAAAAGCAAATAATTCAGTGTACATAGAACAGAGAATAGTTCAACTTTGTTATTTTTGCTCATTTTGCGTACACTTAACCTGTCCACCTGGGGTGCTGAAAAGCTGAGATTAAACCCACGGACCTGATTTGGATAATGCCAACGAAGGGAGAGTGCACATGCAAAAACAGAAGATTTCTATTATTATAGCCAACACATTAGATCATTTTGACTCTAATTTATATGGGTTTATAGCACCCATAATGGCCCCACTATTTTTCCCAAAGCAAGAACCGATTGTACAGCTCATTTTAGCATATAGTTTTTTAGCAACATCTAGTATTACCCGTCCATTGGGCGTTATTATTTGTGACTGGTTGGCTTCAACTTATAGTCCCTTAAATATATTAATTATGACCTTATTAGGCGTTGGTATCTGTACTGTTGCCACAGGTTTTTTACCAACTTTTGAAATTGTTGGTTATTTTGCGCCATTACTGCTTTTATTAATTCGTTTTTTAATGGGTATATTTGCGGCTGGTGAAAAAAGCATTGCGGGTTTATATTTGATAGAAGGACAAAAATCCAAACATGCTGTTGTAACAAATGCATGGTTTGAAAGCACAGTTATCTTAGGGTGTGCTTTGGCATCATGGGTAGCCATGTATGTATCAAAAGACAATTGGCGCCTTCCTTTTTTTTTGGGAGGTGTTTTAGCCTTTTATGCTTTGTCGTTGCGATATAAAAATTTTTCGGTGAACGTTGGTGCATATCAAAATGTTCCTATTAAAGGGGGATTGAAATTTTCGCGAATTTTACTTCTTATTTTTTCAGGTGGTTTGTCTTATGTTACCTATGATATGAGTTTTATTTTAATGAATACATTTGTTCCTATGATTACTAAAATTTCATTTCATACCATGATGGGATGGAATACGGCATTATTAGTTTTTGATATGCTTTTGTTTATTCCCATTGGTTATGTAATTCGAAAATTAGATTTGCAAGTAAGTTTTATCAAAAAATCATCTGCTTTAATGTTGGGCCTTCCGGCTATTGTTTTATTCCACTTCATGCAGGATACATCATTGTTTTATGTATTAATGGTGAGGTTTTGGATTGTAATGTGGGGTATTGTTTTTTCTTGTGTTATGCAGGTTCACCTTGCTGAATTGTTTCCTTATCGAAGAAAATATCTTTGGATAGGGTTAGGTACAATGATTGGTTCCACATTGATTGGGCGTTCAACTTCAGCCATATGTCTATGGGGATTTTATAAAACCAACCTTGCAGTTATTCCAGGTGTTTATTTATCTGTGGTTAGTTTGATGGTATGGATTTTATGTTCTAAACGTTTGAACGCTTAAACTTCCAATTGAAGAAGTAATAAATATACAAAATAAAGGTATATATTAGTGCACCTAATAATAGATAATTGGTGAGGAAGTTGATCCAACCAATGTTCCAATGCAGACCAATAAATTGGAAGAGTAGGGTACTGAAAAACATAGCCATAAAAGTTACGGCAGGATAAAACAGACGTAAATGTACACCCCAAGTTTTACGATTTTTAGCTTTTCGTTTTACCAAGAACAAATAAACAGAATTAAAAATTAAGGCTGTTAAAACATTGCCTAAAAAACTGCCATAGGCGTGCGCCATACCTCGATCGAAACCTAGTTGGTAGACATAGGCTTCTATGGCTTGTTCAACAACAAGCATAATGAGGAATGTAAAATACATCCGCCTATATAAAAACAAAGTTGATCCAAAAGCAAAACCCGCCCAATTTATTTTGGGGACGATGAAATTTTTATGAAATTTTTTATAAAGATTCCAATAATAATTTGATTGAATACTCTCTTTATTAGGACTAAATCGGACAAGTGAAAAAAAATGATCAGGTGATAGCATAAGTAAAATGTGGACATAAATTATAGTTCATTATAGCTTTTCTGGTTAGCCTGGATAAGGGGTAGTTGTTGAGCTCTGATAAAGGGATAAATTCATCGCACTCAACATCCTCAACCTGCTTTGTGCAAAGCTCTAAATTTATATGGGTGAAAATATGTTTTACGACATAGTCATACTGATCGTTTTCTAAAGTTTTCATGGGAATATTCCATAGCCCACCTAAAAGGCTTCCTTCTTTATGTAAGTTCAATCCAATGCAATTATTTTTTATACAAATAAAGCCTTGCATGCGCATATGCTTTTTCTCAATTCTTTTTTTCTTTTGTGGTAGCTTATCAACTTTGTTAAAATTATGGGCCACGCAAGAGTCTTTCAAAGGGCAGTTTTCGCATTTAGGATTTTTAGCTAAGCAAACAGTATTAGCAAAATCCATTAA
>DAHXKW010000148.1 GCA_027366195.1 Alphaproteobacteria bacterium
AAAATAACAAAAAAGAAACACAAATAACCAGAAATGAGTTGAATCTCAAAGGTAAAAAATAAAATATAAAAAAATATGAAAAAAAAATAAGAAAATTTAATTGGTGATTTTAATAACAAAAACAATAAAAATAGAGCTGACCAACGAAGAAATACTTCTCTTCGCATGTGCTGGTGGTGACGTAGTCGAAGCAAAGAGACTCTTATCAACTGGACTCAATGTCAACGTAACTGACCGATACGGACACTCTCTTGTGGCTCGCTTGTTACAGAAACCAAACTGATGTTGTCAATTTACTATTGACATACACTAACCTAAACGAAAGCAAAGAACTATCTCGAGATATGACTGCTATATTCAAGGAACACAACAACGCAACAAAACTGTTTCTGTCTCAGTATCAAGGTTTATATTTTCATTTTTGTATTTTATGATTTATCTGCATTTATTTCATTAAAACACATATACACATACACACATACACACATACACAGACACACACACACACACAAAAAAAAAAAAAACAATTAAATAAACATTTTCTGTTTTTATTACTTTCATAAATCTTATTTATTGTGGGGTCTATTTACAATTAAATACAATCTTATTCTGTTATTCTTATTTTAGCCCTCCAAAAAGAAATAAAAAAAGAAAAAAAGTTAATTTTAAAGGATTTTATTTTTCTTTCCACAATCTCTTTGTTTTAATTAAATTATATAGTTTCTCTCTTTTTTTTTAACCTAAATATTTCGTCAATTTTAATTCCTCTTACCTCTGCCAATGTTTGGAAAAGTAGAGCTGACTGGTGCGAGCACTTCCACTTCCCATTCTTACATGTGCATTGACCTCTCACATATCCCTTTCCCACTTGTATATATGTTTTATGTTCCTTTATTGCTTGTCCTTTAAAAGGAACTGCTGAAGCTGGCCTTGCAAATGCTGCTTCCATCAGCCTGGCTATATTTTATTTTGGACATTTTTTTTGAGGTTAAATACTTCTGACCTCTAATCAGACAGCTTTTTTTAACATTTGAGGTCGATGGCATTGCAAACAATTTAAATACAATTCCTATGCTGTATTTGAAATTGAAAGGAGGAATTTCATTTTTCCAAATACAGTTTTGTGGCAGTTTCACTCCATCAAGATACAAGGGTATTTTCGTTTTGGTTCTCTTCATTGTTCTTGCGCATCCATTTTCTTCAACTCTGTCTTCATTTTCGTCTTAGTTGTCACTTTCGCCGAGAGGTTCATTAATTGTTTTATTAAGTCGAAAGGGCTCATACGATAAGTTGGAGATACAAGCAGAAATCTCGAGCCAAGTTGGTAAAAGCTGCAGCTCTTTATTTGAGTATGTGTAGTAGAGAAGCCTGGATGATTTCAATCTTATATTCACATTCTCTACTACTGATCTGGCACTTGAAAGAAGTCTTGATTCGTTTATTTCACTAATTTCAAATTGATCTCTCCCTTTAAGATAAGCAGGCTGTACAGCTTCCTTTTTTTTTTTTGGTGTTGTTGGTGAATGCAAGTAAATAAACGAATCAAGACTCCTTTCAAGTGCCAGATCAGTAGTAGAGAATGTGAATATAAGATTGA
>DAHXKW010000156.1 GCA_027366195.1 Alphaproteobacteria bacterium
GGAAACGGGCTTTATTAAGAGGAGTTAAAGAAGCTTGAAAAGATTCGAAAACATTCAGCAAATGTGGTATTAATTCTCGGACTTCTTTGGTCTTATATTTAATCATTTATCTTATGTTTATAGAGCATTGGGAGAATTACAAAAAGCAGATAACGCTATTCAACGTTGTATAGAAACTTATAAACAATATGCACCAGGACATACAGGTCTCGCTTTTGCCTACATTAATGAAGGTACCAATTATTATGCACGTGGAGATTACACCAAAGCGATAGAATTTCATGAAAAAGGTTTAGAATTAGTGCGTCGCCTTTTAGGTGATCAAGATATTAATGTATTCATAACCGGTAACAAATTAGGTATGGATTATAGACGTATTGGCGATTATATTAAGGCGAAAGATTTATTAGTAAAAGGTTATGCCGGAGAAAAAAAATATCATCCTAAAGCAACTGATTCTCTTAGTACAAATGCCGTAGAATTGGGGCAAATTCAGCGATTTTTAGGAGATAAAGATGAGGCTGAACGTTTGTTGAAAGAAGGTATACAATTATCTCTAGAAATATTTGATGAAAACAATATTAATATATACTGGGCAAAAATTCGTCTGGGACAATTTTGTTTAGATATAGGACAACTTGAACAGGCCAAGACAATACTTGAAAGTTGTTTAGTTGCATATCAAAAAGAATATAGTAGTATTCCCGAAAAAATGGCATGGGTACAACACCCGTTAGCCATACTTTATACGTGTTTAGGTGAAAAAGATAAAGCTTTCATGTATTTTACGAAAGCTGAAAGCTTTTACAAAGAACGTTACGGTAGAGAGCATATAGATTATGCGATTTTTGAAAAAGATTTCGGATTATATTATTTGTTAACTCGTGATTATGAAAAAGCAATGAGCATGTTTGTTCACGCCTTAGATGTTTTAAGTAAAGCACAACATATTGAAAAATACCGTTGTTTAGAATACATAGGGGATCTTTATCGACAACAAGAACGGTACGATCAAGCATCAACAAATTATCGAGCTGCGCTTGATGTTATCAAAAATGTCTTTCCTGAAAATTCTTTTCATAAAAAAAGAATACAAACTAAGATGCAAAATTATCAGTCAAATACTAAACGAGGATAAAATAAAAGTTATCTGCTATTTTTAGAGTAAACACTTCAAGTCGCGTGCGATACCATGAAGGCTAAAGCAATCGCCACGGTTAGGTGTAATGCTGATGTCCAATATTACATCGTCAAGTCCAAGAACTTTATCTAAAGATGTACCAACAGGCATATCTGTTTGAATATCCATGATTTCATGATTTTGGGAAGGACCTAAGTTCAATTCATCAGTTGAACAAAGCATTCCTTTACTAGGTATGCCTCGAATAATACCTTCTTTCAGGACTATGCCTGTTGAAGGAATAAAAGCACCTACAGGTGCAAAAGACACAAACATATCTTTTCTAACGTTTGATCCTCCACAGACTACAGAAATCAATTCAAATTCTCCAATATCGACAAGACAGCAATTGAGACGATCAGCTTGGGGATGCTTTTCAAAACCAGTAATTTTTCCTAGTTTGAAATTTCTGTAAATTGCACCTTGATCAATAACCTCCTCAACTTCCAATCCAATTTTGATAAGAGAATCTATTACCTGATTTAGAGAAATATCTTGACCTAAATGTTCTTTTAACCACGACAAACAAAAACGCATTATGAACGGCCCCTTTTTGCATACAATATGACTAGTGCTATTAAACTAAATACTGGGAAAATTAATATGGCAGACCTATAAGCTTGCGCTGTATAAATTTTAAGACCATTTGCAACATATTGCCCTTCCCAAAATAAATCTAATACATAGCCAAGCATGGGCTGTACAAAGGGTGGCGCCATCATTGTTATAGAGTTGACAAACCCGAAAGAAACGCCTTCCTGATTCTTTACCGCATTTTCATGAGCCCACGTAAAGGCAAACATTTGTCCCACAGTAATAATCCCCAAGCTGAAAAATATAACACTTAATACAGGGTAAGAAAATGGTGAAAACAAATACATCAATAAGAAAATTATTCCTATCCCCATAGCTGTTAGTTTTAAACCAGGAATTGCACCGCCCACTAAACGTAAAAGTGGATTAAGAAAAATACTTCCAAAAGCTGATCCTATGTACAATAAAACACCTATAGAGGCAGCCTGGGTGGTTTTTAAATTATAAGTTGTGGTCAAATAGGGCACAGCCCACAACTCAGCAAAAGCAGAGAATGGCAAATATAGGCAAGCGCTAATCAAACCAATACGCCATAATATTTTATTTTTGACAGTGCTTTTAATCGCGTGTGTAAATTTTGTTATTTCAAAATGCTTTTTTCTTTCTGATTCTTTTTCTTTCATCGTAAAAAATATCAGTAAGGTCCAAAAAAAACCGACACCACTTAACATAAAGCTAGCACTTTGCCAGTTAAACTTTTGAACTAAATAAGCCAACGGGTAACCTGCCGTAACGCCTCCAATGGTTAACATCATATTGGTTAGACCGGACATCTTAGAAAAATCTTTTTTTGAAAACCACTGTACGGAAATTTGCAAAGCAGTAATAAAAGCACAAGAGGCACTTAAACCGAGCAAAATACGACCTAAATAGGCAGACCAAAGGCCTAATCCTGATGAAAAAATTGTAAAGGCCACAGTAGAAACACTTGCAATAAACAAAGCCATGCGTCTTGTTCCTAAAATATCCAAGATAATTCCACCAGGTATTTGCAAGAGGACATAGGGGTAATAATAAGAAGAAACCAAAAGTCCCAGTTGGGTTGAGTTTAGATTATAGTAAGTGGATAATTCTTGGGTCATCACAGTAGGGGCATTACGGAATAACATTTCTAAGATGCATAAAAGTCCACCTATCCACCAGATAAACCAATTCATTAAAGCATTTTATCGCCTGAACACTACTGTTCATTGTACACTTTTATTAGAAAGAGAAAATAGGCGTTTATGTCACTTATTATTTCTGTACGTAATTTATCTACGCGGTTTGGTCAACAAGTCGTACATGCCGGACTTAACCTGGATATTTTTGCCAATGAAATTTTATCAATTGTTGGTGGGTCAGGATCTGGCAAATCAGTTCTATTCAGATATCTTGTAGGTATTGATTTCCCTCAAGAGGGAGTTATTACCTATTATAATAATGCACTACCGGGCATTTTATTCCAAAATGGTGGTCTTATTTCTTCATTATCTGTATTAGAAAACGTTTTGTTGCCATTAACTGAGGGAAAACAACACTGGTCTTACAATCGTGCAGCAAAAAAAGCAGCGGAATCACTTGCCCTAGTTGGTCTGTCAAAAACGGATCATCATAAATTTCCTTCGCAACTATCAGGAGGGATGATCAAGCGTGTTGGCATTGCCCGCGCTATAACAACCGATCCAAAAATCTTATTCCTAGATGAACCCACTTCAGGCTTGGATCCTGTTGCTGCAGAAGATTTTGATAATCTCATTTTAGACCTGCGCAAAAAACTTAACCTAACATGCGTTATGATAACGCATGATCTAGACAGTATTTTTACATTATCAAACAGGGTCGGGGTTTTGGTTGATAAGAAAATGATAACAGGAACATTAGAAGAAATCGTCAAAAATCCTCATCCTTGGATCCAGGAATATTTTTCCGGTAAACGCGCTTTGCCTCTAAGGAAATGGAAGGGGATTTGATTATATATAAGGATATGCCGGTGGGTGGATTATAAGTGTACCACGTGGTTTTTTACTTAATTCTCGTATTATATCCTGTACCTGTTTTAAGCTGACTTTATTCAAAAAGTCGATCATATGATTGATTTGTTCTGGCGTTTCGCCTTCAGCACAGGCATCGAATATACAGATAGCACCAGAGGTACCATCTGTTGCAAAAATAAGTTGACCTTTTATTTGATTTTTCACCTCTTCAAAGCGTTCTTTGAACCAATCTTGGTACACACCTTGATCAGCAAGTTCTTTCATAAATTGATTATAATGTTCTAAACATTTACGTATATCCAAGGTTGGTGACAGCTCAAAATCTATACTAATATACCGATTATCTAATCCAGTTGAATAAGAACAGCGTGCACTCGTAGTTAATTTTTTATTACGAACAAATTCTTTATAAAGTAGGGAAACATCATTACCACCCAATATAAAGGCAACAACGTGATAGGCTGCTATGATTGTAGGGTCTTTGACACTTTTTAAGCTTGGACTGGGATATGCTAATTCACAAAGAACTAAGGATGCCCTTGTGTTCTCATGTATCAACTGAGATGACAAACCATTAATACTGGGGTCTTGGGGACGAATGCGGTCTTTTTGAATATGAGGAGATGAACGCAAGCTTCCGAACAATTCCTCTGCCATTTTTTTGATCTCATCTGTTTCAAAATTACCAGAAATGATTAAAACAGCATTATTAGGTGCATACCACTTTTGGTAGGCAGCTCTTGTGTTGTGGGCATTATAGGCTTCAATATGTTCTGGGTAACCGATAATTTCAACACCATAAGGGTGTATCGGGAATAGTGTACGTAACCAAACCTTGATGGTTTCCCCGAAAGGGTGATTTTTGATGTGCATATTCTCTTCTTCTTTAACGGCACCTTTTTCAGGCTCAACCTCAGCATCGTCAAAGGATAAATTCAGCATACGGTCTGCTTCTAGTGTTAATAAAGTACGTAAACTATTTTTAGGTGCCGTTGCATAGTAGAAAGTTTTATCCCATGATGTATAAGCATTGTGAGACCCTCCTAACCGCATAATAATTTCATCGAGTTGGCCTTTAGGATATCTTTTAGTTCCCTTAAACATCATATGTTCTAAAAAATGTGCTATTCCGTACGTCCTAGGATCATCATCCGCTGAACCATATTTATATAGAACTCCAACCGATACAGCTGAAGAAATTTTGTTTTTTAAAAATACCACCTCAAGGCCATTTTTAAGACAAAAATAATGCATATTAAAAAGTGTTGTGCTTGTCATAACTTTCCCCAATATTAAGTAACTAAACAGATACAGCATGATTTTGACCAGTGACCACAATAATTAACTTATCTACATCTAAATATTTACTTGCAACTTTTTTAATTTGATCTAAAGTAACAGATTCTAGATGTTTAGAATAATCATTGATATAACTTGTCGGAAAGTCATCTAGCTGGATGCTGGATAATGTAAGAACTGTACCTAACAAAGAATCAAAGGACAAAGCAAAAGTTCCGCTCGAATGTTGTTTTTCAAAGGCCAATTCTTCGGTGGTCACCCCTTCTTTTTGTAATATTTGGATATTATCTTTAATCAACTGAATAACCTGCTTTTCATTTTCTGTTGATGTGCCTGTTATACCCATAAGAGCATTGAGTTTTTCGTTATCCACAATATTTGTCTGCGCGTAATAAGCAAGGCCACGTTTTTCTCGAATGTCTAGATACATGCGTGACTTCATAGCTGTTCCACCTAAAATGCTTGTAAGTAGTTCATAGGCATAGTAATCGGGATCTTTTTTATCAATGGCAGGCATCACAAAACGGATAATACTTTGAGGAACAGGCATGTTTACATAATGCAGCGTTTTTTCAGTATTAAATTCTGCTTCTGGAATTGACTTTACTTCTGCCATCTTAGGAAGGGTATCTATCAATATATTAACAAGATCCTCTAACTGAGATGCCGTAATATTACCAGCCGCAGTAATTTGCACATTGTCTTGACCAAAGCGTAGTAAAACTTCTTTTAGGTGCTCGGTCGTTAATTCACTCATACCATTAATTTGATCTTCTATAGTTAAAAAATAAGGGTGCTTTTTATAAGCAAGTCGTTTAAGATTATCTGAAGAAAAAGCGAAAGGGTCATGTTTTGCTTGTTCCAAAGATACAAGTATACTATCTTTATTGCGTCCAAAATCTTCCTGGTCAAAACGTAAGTCTTTTGGAATTTGTTTGACGACTTCAAAAGCACTACCAATTTGAGATGCAATTGTTCGAATTGTAATACTAAAGTGATCACTCGTAAAAGAAGGTAATAGTTGAATCTGGTTATCTAGTAAGAAGTTTTGGAAAGCTTCTGAGTGCATTTCAGACGTTCCTTCATTAAGCATAGCCGTGAAAAGTTTTGTCAGGCCTGGAATACGGTCTTGGGCAGAACCTGCACCTTTAAAACTAATACTAAAACAAACTAAATCAGTTCCCTCATTTGGGACATACCAAATAGGGACACCTTTTATTTCTAGAGTTTTCACTTGCATATCGATAGTAGCAACAGGCGGTAAACTTAAGTCATTTGAAAATCTTTGATGTATCACATATCCTCCCATGATTAATAAGCATAAAAAAACAACAGTAAGATAACGAATCATTTAGTTTGGGTAAAATTATTATCGGCAGGTGCTTTTAGTGCATGTTGAGGTATGATTAAAGGATTAGAATTTGGATCAATATTACGCTGACAACCGGATAAAAATAAAATGATCAAACATGGTAAAAAATGTTTCATAGTTTTGGAAATTGAGGCGAACTAACTTATTGTATACCGAAACGTATAAAGGATAATATGTAAAGAATATTTTTTTAAAAATTTTCATAAAATACACATTGTTTTTATCTAAACAGACTAGACTCTGTGATATTTATCAGTTTAGAGTAAAGATATAGAGGGACTTTTGTCCCGCCTCACGTCAGCCTCAGGTCATTAATGGTAATTACATTAAGATGTGAGGGATGATGTCAGAGGATTATGGTCTTTTAGAAACCATTCGTGAAGTTCTCATGAATGATGAAACAATTCAGTCTACAGGTTTGTCTCAGCGCATTTATAACGATTTACCATCTAAACCAGTTTATCCATTTATCTGTTTAGAAATTGATACTATTTGGCACGATCATACAGCCAGTGACAATCAGGCCATAGCACGTATTAATTTTCATATCAATTTATTTTCTCACGTTCATTTAGGAACCACTCCCGCACATATAGGACATACTATTTCAACATGTTTAGATGCGCATTCAATCCGCTTGTCCCCTTATTATCTGGCCAATTTCCGCAAAACAGCTAATATTATTGATCTACCTATGATGCGTTCCCCTCGATTGTTTCAACAGTTCTACCAAGCCATTATTTGGAAAAAAATTGACAAAATGAGTGGAGAAGCAATTTAATCGTTGTTTTTCCGTATTATTAGAGTGATAATAGGGGCAGGGCGATTAGCTCAGTTGGTAGAGCAACTGACTCTTAATCAGTGGGTCATAGGTTCGAATCCTATATCGCCCACCAATATGGGGTGAGGTCATGGCTAATAACTTAGATCAACAACAAGTTCAAATTAACGTTACCCCCCTCGTAGACGTATTGTTGGTATTACTTATCATTTTCATGGTAACAGCACCCATGATCCAATCTGGTGTAAATATCAATCTTCCCAAAACAAAAAAAGCTGCTTCCGCTCAACAGTCGAAAAAAAGTATCGTTGTTACTATTAATAAAGCAGGGAAAATTTATGTTGATAAAGCTGCTGTAACATTAGATACCTTATTAAATCATGTCGAGGACCTTTCCGCTAAAGACAAAACGCAAGTGATCCAAGTAAAAGGTGATAAAGATATACCGTATGACAAGATTTTCCAGGTTATGAATAAGCTTGTAATGGGTGGCTATCAGAAATTATCTTTGATTGCCGAAACTCAATAGCCAGTAATGTTGAAATATTTTTATGAAGCTTTCTTTGCAGGATTGGCAATGTCGGCCATATTTGGCCCTTTAACCCTGTTGTTTGTTCGAAAAATTTTAGACATGGGTGCTAAAGGAGGCCTGGCGGTGGGTTTAGGTATTTTATTAGGTGATAGTATTTATGGTTTTATAGGTGGCGCTGGGTTAACTTTCATTTCCCATTTTTTGATTCAAAAAGCAGCGATCTTCAAAATTATTGGTGGATTACTGTTAATTTATTTAGCCATTGATGAATTTAGACAAAAAGAAAAACTCAAAACAGAGCCAAGCGTTAGGAATGGTACGGATTTTATAAAACTTTCTCTCCAATCTTGTTTGCTTACTTTAGCAAATCCTATAACAATTATCGGTTTTATAAGCATCTTTGCAAGCTTGGGAGATGAGGGGTTCGGTGTAAAACAAGCGATATGGATAATGCTGGGATTGTTTGTAGGAGGAGGATTGTGGCTTTCAGGTTTGGGTATTCTAGTATTGAGTATCAAAGATCGTTTATCAATTCACTGGCTCAATCGTATGCGCTATCTTTCTGCTCCTATCTTAAGCGGTTTTGGTATATGGGCTATTATAGGAGGACTAAAACATTACTGTTCATACTGAATTTACCCTAAACCCATCTAGTGAAGATATTAATTTTCTAACTGAAAAAATCAATAGTGAGACAAAAGAATTTGGTGCTGCCTATTCTTTTGCTTATTTTATGAGAGATGAAAATCAAAAAATTATTGCAGGTTGTAATGGCTCAATTATTTTTGGAGTTGTATACACAGATCAGCTTTGGGTAAACCCATCTTACCGCAAGTCGGGTATAGGTCGTGACATTATGGAAAAAGTCCATCAATATGCACGTTCGGTTGGGTGTGCAAAGGCAACTGTCAACACGATGGATTTTCAAAATGCTTTAGAATTCTATAAAAAACTTGGTTATAAAGTGAATTTTGAGCGGGTAGGATACTGTAAAGATACTAAATGCCTATTTTTATCAAAGGAGTTATAAGATGAACTTTCAACCAACAAAACTCTTGTATCTAGAAGATACTTATTGTTTTGAAGGAGAAGGGAAGTTTTTGGGATGGGGAGAAGATCAAAAAGGTAAATTTCTTGTTTTTGATCAGACCATATTTTATCCTCAGGGCGGTGGACAACCATCAGATACAGGTACTATTAAATTCTCGAATTTTGAAATCCCAGTACATTTTGTGGGATTTAATAAAGGAATTGTTCAACATTATTATAAAGAATCTTTTTTAGTCAGTTCAGATTTGATCGGTCAAGCGGTAGGTTTCCAAATTGATTCTCATAGAAGATTGCAAAACGCAAAGACTCATACAGCGGGCCATTTGTTAGGATCAATTGTTGAAGAAATTACAGGTCTGATTCCCGCCAAAGGGTATCATTTCCAAGATGGTCCTCATGTCCAATTTGAAGGACAATTAGATGAGGCTAATGAAGTAAATACGTTATTAGCTCAGGTCAATACTTATCTTCTCACCTGTATTAAAGAAAGAACACAGGTAGAAACTCAATATGTTGAGCCTTTAGCTTTATCAGAACTGCGTTTACCTCAGAATTTTCAGTTACCTCAAGACAAACCGAGTCGTATTTCTAAAGTAGAAGGTTTTTCACCTGTACCTTGCGGGGGAACACATATTCGTAATTTATCTGAATATGCTGAGATAAAAGCGCATAAAATTTCAGGACGCAAGGACCCTAAAATTTCTTATAAAGTTTTTTAGAAAGAGATTCTTAAAAACAAATTGGGTAACAGTTCGAACAAACTCATTATCAAGATTTATTTTATAATTCCATTTAAGATAGTAATCCACACAAAATACCGCATATTCAGAAATAACTTCTAGATCAGAAAAAGTTAAGGTTGTAATTGGTTGTTCTACAATGAAATCACCAAAATCTTCGTTAACAAATGAGGGATGAATACCATAGATTGTAATATCCAAACTTCCATTTGAAACAGCAGTTTCAATGCTCTGAAACAATTCTTCTTGCGTTCTTCCTGTAATAAACATAAGTATAATTTATATGGTTCTTATTTATTATATTATAATATAATTTTATTTTTATTGAAAATATAACAAGTTATAGCACCTCAGTCAAAATCTTTGTGCGGATTACTATCTTAAATGGAATTATAAAATAAATCTTGATAATGAGTTTGTTCGAACTGTTACCCAATTTGTTTTTAAGAATCTCTTTCTAAAAAACTTTA
>DAHXKW010000159.1 GCA_027366195.1 Alphaproteobacteria bacterium
GAAAAAACTGAATGTTTCTGATTTGTTTTTTCCGCAAATATGTCCACAATAAAACCTCTTGACCTGTCATTGTTGATCGGAGTTTACGGGCAAAGGGTTTTAATTTTTCTTTGTATTTAATGATAGTCAAAACCTCAGTGATCCCCTCATTTTTACGTAAAATTTCCGTGCGCCCAAGCAGAGTGCCCCTGGCGCTAGGTGGGTAATAATTTAATTTAGCTGCTCCTAGTGTATGTGCACTACTCAAAATTGAAGGGACCTTGGATGTTTTATCTGCAAAAATAAGGCATTCATCTAAAAAATCTACCCTAAGATGCCCTAAATATGATTAGCGACAATTATAATTCCCACTCAACGACAATTAAAATTCCCACTTTGATTAGTTCAATGACTACCTGCTAGAGTGAATGATTTTTCCACATTTCATTGTTGGTAAAATTTTATTCATGAAAGGATGTTTGTAAAATGACTTGTACTAAAAATCAAATAAGGATTTTAATGAAATATTCAAAAATACATGGCAAATTAATTGCCGCAGCAAAGGCTGGAGTTTCCCCTAAAACGGCAAGCCAATATTTAAAAAATTCACAATTAACTAATGAGAGAGAAAAATCTCGTCACTGGCGTACAAGAGATAATCCATTTGAAACTGATTGGGATGAGATCACCTCATTTTTAAAAAATGCTCCAGGGTTAGAAGCGAAAACGATTATGGAATGGTTGATCGAAAAATATCCTAGCAAATATAATATGGGGCAACTGCGAACACTTCAACGTCATTTTCAAGAATGGCGTGCACTACATGGTCCTGAAAAGGAAATTATGTTCCCACAAAAATTAGAACCAGGAAGGCAGAGCCAATCTGATTATACTTGCATGAATAAGCTTAATATTACCATTTCTCGGGAACCATTCCCTCACTTGTTGTTTCATTTTATGCTGCCTTATTCTCGATGGGAAACAGTTTCTGTTTGTTATAGCGAAAGTTTTGATAGTTTGGCAGAAGGCTACGAAAAGGCGGTATGGGAATTAGGTGCTGTTGCCCCTGAGCACCGCACAGACAACTTGAACGCTGCCACACATGCAGTTGGCAACAGCAGAGAGTTTAATAACGATTGGTTAAACTTTTTAAGTCATTACAAAGTGACACCAAGTCGTAATAATCCTGGCGAGGGGCATGAGAATGGATCTATTGAAAAAAGCCATGATATTTTTAAAAACACCGTTGACCAACAACTGATGTTAAGAGGCTCAAGAGATTTTCCAACGCTAGATGATTACAAGGCTTTTTTAGTAAAAGTTCAAGAGTGGCGTAACCATGGACGTGGTGACAAACTGACAGAAGAGTATAGATCCCTAAAGGAGCTACCCGAAGTTCACTGGAATGCTCCTAGAATAGTTCCAATCCGCGTTTCTCCAAGCAGTGTCATCAAGGTGGCAAACAGTACATACTCAGTCCCAAGCCGCCTAATAGGCCTAAAATTATGCGCTCACATTTACCCTGCTGAAGTGAAACTCTTTTATGGGGATAAATGTCTCTTGAGCATGCCAAAGATACCTCCTGGCGCGGTTGATATTAATTACCGACATATTGTTGGACACTTACTTCGAAAACCCGGGGCATTTGCCCATTATCAATATCGAGACTTTTTATTTCCGCGCTTGGTATTTAGGCAAGCTTATGATGCATTAACTCAAGCTTCTCCCAGCAAAGGACATAAGCATTACCTTGAAGTTTTGCAGTTTACTGCCATTACCAATGAAGGAGGAGTTTCTGCAGCATTGGATCTGCTTTTTGAAGCTAAAGAGCTGCCAATGCTTAAAAAAGTCAAAGAATTAATAGAAGACTCAGATAGCCCCGTGCCAGTCGTAAAAATTAATCGAATTGATTTAAATGAATATGACCGTCTAATCAAAGGATGCGGGGTGAAATATGAAATCATGCACTAACACTCTCGAAGGTATGTTAAAGAGTTTGGGATTAACTGCATTTGTTAAGAATTTTCAGCAACTTGCAGAAGTATACCCGTAACAGATCATTTTTCGGTGTTACCAGGGGTAGACGTTGTCGGCAAAAAATACAATTTCTTCTGACAGCTTGTTTCCCAGTCATTTCTTGGATAATTAAAAAATATATTTCTAATCCCCCTTTAAAAAAGGGGGCGCTCAATGAATTAAGAAATACACTGAACTATCGGGGATTTTTTCCAAATCAAATTTTATATCAATCCATGAAAATCTCTTATATGTCTCTCAATTTTAATTAAAACCAAATCTAAGCATTTTTCCACATGAATATTTTCGAATCGTAATACGTGCAGTCCTAAATTTCTCATATATTCATCACGTATCCTATCTTGCTCTAACATCTCAGGCTCAAAATGCTGAGGGCCATCAATTTCAATCACCAACTTCACGGAGGGTGCATAAAAATCCACAATGAAATCCCCAATGACTTTCTGGCGAAAAAACTGAATGTTTCTGATTTGTTTTTTCCGCAAATATGTCCACAATAAAACCTCTTGACCTGTCATTGTTGATCGGAGTTTACGGGCAAAGGGTTTTAATTTTTCTTTGTATTTAATGATAGTCAAAACTGTAATTCCATAAGTTTGATTCCAGAAAAAATCCCCGTTAGTTCAGTGTATTTCTTAATTCATTGAGCGCCCCCCTTTTTCAAAGGGGGATTAAGAAAATATATTTATAAATTTGGATACAATAACTCGCGATCAGACCCGATAACCTTATACGAAGGAAATGATAATAAAATAAAAATATGAAATCAAACGTTTTTCTTCTATACCCGTCATTCTTTGGTGTAATTGCATCTTATTTTATGTTATAATCTCGTGATGAAAAATTTTGAATTGTCACCAGAAGAAATAAAGGCGTTACGTTTTGCCCACAAAAAAGAGAGGCGGAACGTAAGCAAAGCCTATCGTATTAACGCGGTTATATTGCTAGGCACTGGCTGGACTGTGGAGCAGGTCGCTGAAGCTCTCCTGCTGGATGAAGACACACTGAGCAATTATATTAAGAAATACAAAGAAGGTGGATTTTCTAATCTACTGAAAACTTTACATCAAGGTAGTAAGCCATTATTGAATCAAGCTCAAATTTCACAGCTTTGCGAAGAACTTGATCGAACAACGTACCTTACGACACTGTCAATACGTGCTTTTATTGAAAAAGCATTCGGTGTGCAGTATTCACAAAGTGGAGCAACTAATTTGCTTCATCAGCTTGGGTTCACATATAAAAAGCCAAAATTAGTTCCGGCTAATGCCGATAAACAGGCACAAGATGAATTTATAAAATTTTATCTGGACTTTATGGAAAAGAAACCGACAGATGAGATTGTATTTTTTGCTGACGGTGTCCATCCCCAACATAATAGCCTTCCAGGACATGGATGGATTCGCAAAGGAGAAGATCGTGAATTAAAAAGCAACACTGGTCGTTCTCGCTTTAATATTCATGGAGCGATGAACGCAGAAACGTTTGAAACGACGATTGTTGCAAGTGAAAGTAATATCGATCATGAATCTACGATCGCACTTTTTGTGCAGCTACTGCATCTTTACCCCTTCGCTAAAAAAATACATGTCATTTTAGATAACGCAAAATATCACTATTCTAAAGAGGTTAAAGGCTTTGCTTCAAAAAACAGAATAAATGTTGTTTACTTGCCAGCATATTCACCCGAGCTGAACTTAATTGAGCGCTTGTGGAAGGTTTTCAAGGATATCACCGAACAGAAGGAAAGTGAGT
>DAHXKW010000164.1 GCA_027366195.1 Alphaproteobacteria bacterium
CTCCTTTCTTCATTGAATCATAAACCCGCTAGCCAGGATGTCGTCCAGACAAAAGCGGAATATGGTTTATTGTATACAAATTGTGGGGAAAATTAAACAGGTGCGTACTAAAAAAACATCTAGGGTCTAGTTCAAAAAAAGCTCAGTCAATCTTCTCCAACAATTTTCAGCAGCTTTGTTAGTATGTTTAAGAAAGGCAAGTTTAGTTTAATTTACGCCATACTTATGAGCATATAACAAACCTGATACGGCTGTGGAAACTCCTGATGCGGCAGTAATAGCGAGTGCTGCAATTCCTAGACCTTCAACTGTTGAGGGATCCATCAAGGATGAAGTAACAGTCCCTGCAAGGGCAGCAGCTTGTATAGCTACCGCTGTTAATTTAAGAACACTACCTGTAATACCGAAAGAAAAAGCACAACGAGAAGCTGCCGCGTGAGTGCCCACTCCTGCCTCATTTGCTTTGGTATGCTTATATTTTAAAACGCTTCCTGCAATAGATGGAAAAGTTCAAGCCCCAGATAAAGCAAACGCTGTTGCTTTCAGAGGAATAGCGGCAGCTGGCGCATACGCAGAAACTCCCTGAAAAACTGTGGAAACTGCTGCAATAATTGCTGCCGCTCCATCCGCTTGTGAAGAAGCTGGATCTGGCGCTGCTGCATAAAGCCCAAGTAATAAACATATCATTTGCAAATCTCCTGATTTTAAAAAGAACGAAATATGGAATAAAATCATCCACACGAGGGTGTCTTCTTCGCTAGCCTTTTGCAATTGAAAGTTTTTAAAAGATTCATTTTCATAAACAACATTGCTCCTTATTTAATTTCAAGCTACGCTCAAAAAAATTGCTCCTTATAACTTCCTATTGTTTTTCTCATCAATTTTACCAAGATTAATACTTATTCTATGCCTGATCAGCTTAGTCACTTTATACTCTGCCACATCTGGCTTTGAACCCTATGCTATTAACCAAGCCATTTGGATCATTGTTGGTTTCGCACTTATGTTTGGACTTTCATATGTGCCGCCTTATACTTTTTATGCAACTGCCTATCCCTTTTATATATTTACTGTCATTTTACTGGCTGCAGTCACTCTATTTGGACAAGTAGGCATGGGCGCCAGACGATGGTTAGAATTACCTTTTTTACGATTTCAACCCACTGATTTGTTTCGTATAGCCATAATCCTTGCACTGGCTAAATTTTTCGCAGATAAAAATCATACGTATCCTGTAGAAGATTTAAACAGACCAATCAATGTTTTTATCATGTTACTGCTGGTTGGTTTTCCCACAATTTTATTAATTAAACAACCGGATCTTGCTTCCGGCTTGCTGGTCATCGGTATTAGCATAAGCATGGCTTTTCTTGCAGGAATTTACGCCTGGAAATTTCTAATAGGAGGTGGCGTTTTACTCGTCAGTCTCCCCTTAATTTGGCACTTTTTATATGAGTATCAAAAAAAAAGAATCCTTGTATTTTTCAATCCAGGCATGGATCCACGTCATGCCGGCTATCATGTTATTCAGTCAAAAATTGCAATAGGATCCGGCGGACTGTGGGGGACAGGTTATCTGCAAGGACCACAAAACCACCTTAATTTTCTACCTGAAAAACACACTGATTTTATTTTTACGATGTTCTGCGAAGAGTGGGGATTCTTGGCAGGCACAGTGGTCATCATACTTTATGGATGCATCATCGCATATAATTACCACGTTGGTTTAAATACTAAAGATCGATTTGAACAAATATTATGTTTAGGAATTGCCACATCAATATTCATATATGTTTTCATCAATATCGCCATGGTTGCTGGGATAGCACCCGTTGTTGGTATCCCTTTACCCTTCATATCTTATGGACGCACGGCACTTATATCACTATTTTTTGCCCAAGGTATCATACTATCTGTAGACAAACACCAAAAAAAGAAAATCGCTAGACATCGTTTTATTTGATTAAAAATAATGTTATTATATAAATATAATATAAAAATCTATAATAATGTCCTCCATCGACATGAGCAACCTGGCTTCAGGATTGTCCTCATCCGGCGATGATGACGGGGGAGATGATTCTTCTACAAATAATTCTGGGGACTCATCTAGCACAGAAGATTCTGGCATTACCATTCAACGTTTAATGCTATGCGACAACACGATTGGGGGATTGCCTGCTCTTGTTGTTGCTGTTGGTGGCGGCATGTTAATTGGGATAATTATCAAATATCTTTTTAACTATATTTTTGGAACACTCTCAACCACGTTCGACTTCATAATGGGAATCGTTCGTTTGGCAGGAATACTGCTTGTTGCTTACTTTATACAAAAATTTGGACACGTCCGTAATATGTATCCTGGTATGTGGCCTTGCGGCTTCAAACCAAGCCAGATCGACCCCACCACTCAAGCCGTTAATAGTGTCATTTGTAAACTAGGTGGACTAAAAGCTGCTGCCTGCAAATTAGGCGGCTTAGATAAATTAGCACAATCTGTTGGAGGATTACCTGCACTGATTCGAGCAAGTGGTGGATTATCCTGCATTATCGAAGAATATGGTACGTTTGATAAATTTGTATGCGCTATGGGAGGAGAGGCTAATCTTCATGACCAACTGCCTAATGCCAATGAATTTTATCAAGCCATGGGCGGAACAGGCTGTAATTGCTAGCTTGATTTTGACTTTTTCTTTATTTTTTTACAAACATGGTCTAGAACTTTAAACCAATCTTCTTGGGGAATATCGCCACGAATCAGAACATGAGAACAACGTACTCCGGAGTTTTTAACTGATTGTATAATGGCATCTAATATCATTTCTTTTTTTTGATCGGAATAATGTGTTTTATCTGACTGTTTATAAACATATACACTAAACATGACAATTAAAAGGTATTGTTATACTCCCCCAAACATATGATTCGTGTGCACTATCTTGTTTGGAAAATTCCTCTTTACTCAAACCTTTTGCAATCGCTTCGCAAATTTCAACTTCTGTCATTGGCTGATCATTGCAAATACATGGATTTGGCTCGGAAAATAATAACAATAAGCTTAATAACATAATAAATCTCAACAAAGGACATCTATCATTAAGTAAAATCAATACGTTAATATTTGGTTAATCAGAACGTCCTACAAACCGTGCTAGACTAAACTGTAGAATTTGCATGATTCAAGAGGCATGCGTTTATCACAACCAATTACCCAGGGTGGTCAAACTTTTTTACATCGCATGCGCATGTGGATGCAAATCTTGCGTACTGCTTTTTTCTTCTCTACCATCTCAGCTTTTCTGACATTTACCGCTCTTTGCTTTTATAACTTCACTGAAAAAAACCTTGACGAATATATCAACTTTTTATTTGTCAAAATTGGAATTGGGAACACAGCCTCATCTTTAA
>DAHXKW010000168.1 GCA_027366195.1 Alphaproteobacteria bacterium
AAAAGTGTACACCATCCGGTATTGAAGGAAATTAAAGATCAGAATCTTGCAGCACAGAAAGCAGAAGACGATCGTTTACGATATGTGGCATTTACTAGAGCTATGGACATATTGGTGGTGGTTAGGAAAGATTTTGAGTAACATGAAAAGGTATAGATAGAAGAGTGGTAAAGGGAATGTCCCAATTTTTTTTTGAAATTTATCAAGAAGAAGTTCCTGCCAGAATGCAAAGGGAAGCATGTGAGCAATTAAAAATTTTGTTAGAGAATACCCTAACTGATTTAACGATTACTTTTCAAACTGTTCGCACCATGGTTACTCCTCTTCGTCTTATTGCTTGTGTCGATGGTATAGCGGAAACAAGCCAGGAGGTTATTCAGCGCATCCGTGGTCCCAAAGAGAATATGGTCTTAGAAATTATAGAAAAATTTAAAAAAAATCATGCCGAAGCTACGTTTATAGGATTGGATGGGTATATATACGCTGAGCATGTTATTGAACCTAAAGCAACGGAAAATTTGATCCCACAAATTATTGATCAAATTTTGATGAATTTGTCATGGTCTAAAACTATGCGTTGGCCTGGTAGTCAAATTCATTGGATCAGACCAATCCGTCGGATATATTGTCAGTTGGATAAGTCCCCTTTGTTGTTTGATGTTCCTTTGATAGGTTTGTCGACTTCTGATTATGTTGTTGGACATCGTTTTCTTTCCTCAGGTGGTCTACGACCTATCAGTTTTGAAAACTATATTGAATTGCTTGAAGAAAATTATGTTATGCCTGATCCTTTGAAAAGAAAACAGTCTATTCATGATCAGCTGGAAGGAGAGGGTAAATATCTTATAGATCAAGAACTTATCGAAGAGAATGCGGGGCTTGTTGAATGGCCAATTGTTTATTTAGGGGCTATCGATAAAGGATTTATGCATTTGCCGCAAGAGGTTTTATCAACTAGTATGAAGGTTCATCAACGCTATTTTACTTATCCAGACCGACCAATTTTTGGTTGTGTTGCCAATCTCGTGCCTGAAGATGGGGATGCTATGGTAGAGGGGTATGAAAAAGTTTTACGTGCGCGGTTAGCAGATGCACATTTTTTTTATACTCAAGACTCTCAGAAACCACTTGAGGATTTAAACGGAAGGCTTTCGATGATTCTTGTGCATAAAAACATTGGTACTTTTGCAGATAAAATTAAGCGTCTTGAAAGTTTAATGGAAGGTAAAGAGGGGAAATTAGCAGCCAGGTTGTGTAAAGCTGATTTGGTGTCATCTATGGTTTATGAATTTCCAGAATTACAGGGGACCATGGGAAGAATTTATGCCAAAAAACAAGGATTCCCAGCAGAAGTGTGTACAGCTATTGAACAGCATTATTGGCCTATAAATGCTGAAGGTCCTTTACCTACAATTCATTTGGCAGCGGAACTTTCTTTTTTTGACAAGATGGATACTTTATTGGGACTACTTGGAACGGGAGTATCTGTTTCTGGTTCGAGAGATCCGTTAGGACTTAGGCGTTTAGCAATATCTGTTATTCGTTTAATCCAAGAGTTTGGTTTTGACTTTGATTGTGCAGCAAAGCGATTACAAACTCTTTTGCCCATTCAAGATGAAGCGATTACTTTGGTATCTCGGTTTATAAAAGACAGGGCAGAAGTTTTTTATAATACGCTTGTCGTGCGTGGCCTCATGCATTTACCAGTTACGGTTTTGATTCAAAGACTGCCCATTGTTCAAGCATTTATAAAGAGTAGTGAAGGACAAGAGTTTTTAGTACAATACAAGCGTTTATTAGGCTTGATAAAGCCGCATGATGAAGTGTGTCCTTCACTTGCGCATCCTTTTGAGATTGGCTTGAATGATTTTAATAACCGTTATAGTGTTTTGACGTGTTTAAATCAGTTGCTTCCTTTAACAAATATAATGAAAGATTATTTTGATCAGGTGAAGGTTTTAGAAGGATCTAAGCAAGAAGTTAATGGGCGTTTGACGTTATTGGGGAATTTAAAAAAACGTGTGGATGCATTCTACCAATTTTGATATTATAAAGATTCGTCAATGATGCGTGTGAGGCATTTTTCCATAACACGAATGTCTGATTCCATCGAATCAAGCTTAGATTCCGAGATGTGTTCTTTTGTTAAAGTTTTTGTATGATTGGCAAGCGCTTTCTCTATGGCGTCAAATAGGGTCATCCCTTTTTTTGTTAATGTAACAAAGATTGTACGTTTGTCAAAAGCTGAGCGTTCTTGTTTAACGTAATCCATTTCAATCATTTTTTTGAGGTTATAGGATACATTACTACCTAAATAATATTTACGGCTAATGATATCGCCAACTGTAATTTTATCTTTTCCAATATTATAAAGGATGAGTGCTTGAGTGTTATTAAGATCATCTATTTTAAGGCGTTTTAATTCTATACGCATGACATCCAAGAAAACGCGATAGAGCCGTTCAGCATTCAATACTAAATCTATGTAGCTTTTGCTCATAATTAATCCATAATTCATTAATCTATTCTCTAAATAAGTAGTGAATGTTAATTTTAGATTAATATTTAGGCTTAAATTAAAATTTTTCAAAAAAAATGTTCCGATTATTCGGTGCTGTGCCTTGGTTGAAGTAGATGTGATAAACATTGTACGGTGTTAAAGTCCCTAATCTTTCTGGCCATTCGATTAAACAGATTCGACTGTTTAAGTGTTCTTCTAGATCTAGGTGATAGAGTTCTTCCGAAAAATTAATTCTATATAAGTCATAATGTACAATTTTTTCATATTCATGACAGATAGGAAAAGTAGGGCTAGTGACGACTGTATTTGGGTAGATTGTTTTTATAAAAGCTTGGGCAAATGTTGTTTTTCCCGTTCCCAAATCACCATGTAGTAAAAACGTATCTTTTGGAAGTGCTTCTTTGGCAAAGGTTTGAGCAATTTTTTCTAGCTTTGTTTTGTTAGCAATCATATATTTTGTGTTATGGGATTAATTTTTTATCAGGTATAGAAATTTTAACCCGTGATACAAAACGTGTTGTTGTTTTCATAATTTCAAATGTTGCACCCTGTATAACAAAGCGTTCGCCAACGTCAGGAATTTTTTGTGCTGTGTCCATAATTAGTCCTGAAACAGTAATGGCATGATCATCAGGTAGTTCTAGATCGTATTGTCGATTAAGATCCCGTACGCCATATAACCCTGATACCACAATACTACCATCGGTACATTCTATAATGTGCTCTACTTTTAAGTCGTATTCATCACTAATTTCCCCAACGATTTCTTCCAAAATATCTTCGAGCGTGATGATACCTATAAATTCTCCATATTCATCCACGATAACAGCGAAATGTTCTTGTTTTTCACGGTAAGCACGTAGTTGATCTAGTAAGTCTGTATTATTAGGGATGAACCATGGTTTTGATAGTAAAGATAATAAGTTAAATTGATCTGGTTTGGGCAAGTTAAAACAATAACGAAGAAAAGATTTGACGTTAAGGATTCCTACAATATTATCGGGATCATCTTTATAGACTGGAAAGCGCGTAAAAGAAGATTTTTGTACGATATCTATCAAGTTATCTAAAGAAGTTGTTGCATTTATCATGCTCACACTTCCTCTATGTACCATGGCGTCTTGTACTTTTACACGATCTAGATCAAGTACGCTTCGGAGCATTGTACGTTCTTCAATATTGCTGTTCAGGCTGATATAGTGCATATCGATATAGCTTTTTAATTCATCGATACTGACATCTTTTTTATTTTCTCCTAAATTAAACAATTTCAAGAGGATACGTGCAATACCTTTGACGATTGTATTTATGGGGGTGCATGCGGTAACCATAGTATTTAAAAAATGTGGGAAGCGAAGTAAAATCGGATCTGGATAATTTAACGCAAACATTTTAGGAAGCATATCACAAAATACGATGATAAAAGTGCTGCTAGCGAAAATAATAGCAGCCTGGGTTGTGGTAGAAAATATATGGCTCGTCCAGCTACCAATTAAAGACATGATAATCATATGTATCAGGGCTGTACCAATTAAAAGACTACTGATAGCACTTTCTGTTCTATTTAGCAGTTGAGCAACAACGGCAGCAGCACTATTTTTTTTTGCCATTTTGAAAATTTTGGCTTTTGAGATCACGGTCAATGCTGTTTCAGATGCTGAAAAAAAACCAGCTAATATAAGGAAAAAAAATATGCTCAATGAGATTAGCAGCATGGGGTACTGGCTTAAAGACTTTCTCTATATCTGTGCCATCGTATACTGATCCATGTTATTTGCGCAAATCTATTATTTTGTGTTCTGAAATATTTTTATTGAAACAACTTTTAATTGTTTTTATTTTAAGCTCATAATATAAATAGATGTAATACTTGTTTAATTTTATGTTTGATTCTCAGCGGTGTCATGAGTACTCGCTTTTGATGATGCCATTTCCATGCGTTTGCACGTCTGATAGGTTATCAGACTGCTGTTGTCAGAAGCCCCCTTCAAATATCACGTTATCTGATTTGATTAGTTCAACTTTATTATCAGTAAACCTACAGAGCGCTTCAGTTATAGGTGTGGATGGGGTATATGTTAAGAGTGTAGCGCCTTTGGTAACTCAAGAACAGTTGTGTCAGTTGCTTTCTTGTTGTGAGAAATTGGCTCATGAAATTAAAGAAGTTGATCCGTGTTTCAAGGCTAAAATTGTAAATAAAGCACATACTAGTTATCATGGTCCTTTAAAAGTAAAAGATATTATCCTTGATTTGGATAATTGCATGATAGATTTGCAGGGATTAGATTTGGATTCTGGTAATCCCACTACTTGTGGGTAGTTTTGTCAGCTTTTGGTTGTTTTTCACATTCACAGGGATTACAGTGACACTTTGGGCACATGCATCCCATACTATTACAGCTCATATCCTTTTTGTGTTCATGATGATTCATTTTATGTTCCGCATGTTTCATGTCATGAGATCTATGATCTCCAGCATGTTTATTATATGATCCCTCTTGATAATGGTGGTGATTAGGACCGATTCCGTATTTATTTTGATGATGTTTATCGCGTTCCATAATTTTTCCTCCTTATTTATACAACAAGCGAGATGATCAAATTGTTCATCTCTTTAGTTAAATATTGTTAAATGGTTAAGAATTGGTTAATTTTTGTTAAATTGTTTTCACAATATTAACTGACGCCTCTTATTTTCCTTTTTTTATCAGCTAAATGTATAGGGAAGTTTGTTAATCCTTTTACAGATATTGAATGGTCATGTATTTTTCCTATTACAATAGGAGGAAAGAATGTTACACCTTCAAAAAAGGATCACGAGAAGTATACCGGTAGTCCAGTATGCGTATGCCCAGGTATGCCACCTAAAATAGGTGTTAAGGTTGCATTTTTTGAGCCAACACGTCTTGTAGATGTAACCCGTATCCCTTACTGCCTGGTAGGGTTGGGTGGTATTTCATTATCTTCTAATACGGTTCGTAAGCATGGAACGGTTAGAACAAAAGAAGATTCGTCCAGAAGTAGCTTTTATAATGTGCACTGGTATATATATCCTTTAATTTATTGGCTTGAGTTACTTACCGATTTTGAGTGTGTTGAAAAGAGCCGTTTGGATGTGGCATACATGTCTGAATTTGATCCTACATGGAATGATGAGGAATGGGGATGGCTTCAGAATGCAGAAGCAGGTTTTTTTTCTTTTCCTCCTGTTCAACTAGCTTGCGTTGCTGATTGTATGGCCTCAACGGCTGATGCGCCTGTTGATTCTCTGTTTTGGTGTGCAGGATGTTTAGGTTCTTTATATCCTTTTATAGGTTTTGTTGAACATCATGTTGGTGGTATTCAAGCAAGCTCTTTATTGGTTATGCGTCTTATTGCAAAATTCCATAGATTAGGGCTTGCTAAGGGGTATAGATTAAATGATTTTTGCCATGGCCATTTTATGCCTTATATTATGAAAACCTTATATAAAAACCAATTAGTGTATCCTGTGTCAGCTTCTTGCCAACCCTTAGGGAAGACAGATTCGCTATGGGGTTCTGGTAAAAGTTTCCCCTTTAAAGGTGAAGATTTCGTCTATTTAATTTGGAAAAAGAAAAAATGCTGTCTTGGGACTCCCTCTGCAGGTGGCTGAATTAATCCACTTTGTAAATAAAACGAAGCCAAACTTCTAATCCTTTAGCGATATACCCCCGAGGGTTCTCATGATATTTATTTGTTAGGTTTTTTGCTTCCCAAACAATGTCTAAATTTTTATTCACTTGATATGTGGCTTTTGTAGTGAACAGTAGCACAGCAGGGTTCTTTTTAATCTTTTCATAGTTATTTCTTTCTCTGTCATGATAGGCGCTTATGTAGTGTATGTCGAAATCAAGGCAAAGATTTTCTTTTAAGTGAAATCTTTGCCATACCAGTAATTTCCAAGCAGGCCTGCTTACCAGTGGTTCTGTGCTATCCAGTATGCAATATGTATGGGCGCAGCCGATTTTATATCTTTCAAACCCTTCGTAACTTACGGCTTGATCAACACCTATGCTATTTAGTTTTCCACGATTTTCATAACCCCTAACAAATGAAAAATCGATGAGATTTTGAACGGTATTAATAAAAAGGATGTTTTGGAGGGACCAACTTTTGTTAGCCCAGTTATGAATAATATGGCAGTGATAATTTTGTTCTGGTTTCAGGTTGAATTTGCCATATTGAGGGTCAAAACGTTGGTATTGATCGGGTAAATGATAGGTTTTTCCCATTATGATTTTCATAAATTTTGATAGCTCAAACTGTACTTCATAAGGAAGTAGAATCTGTGCTTCTGTTTTAATCAAGCGGACTGTGGGTAAAATTTTACCAATTTTATAGCCACCATAAACATCATACCGGTAAACCTTCTGATGATTGATTTGTTCTGCAAAAAAACCCCCATGTTTTTTTTCCGTTTCATAGTTTACTCCTGAGACCCAGGTGAAAATCTCTGTAGTTTTTCCGGAACTTAAACGGTTAGAATGTAATGATGAAAAAGCTTTCCAGTTGTGGCGCTGATAAGCTAACCCCCAAAGATTAAAATTTTGTTGAGATTCTTGTTGATTTGAAAAAGGACAACCGAAAAGATCATCATAATTACTACTTCTATACTGATTAATCGAAGATAGTGTAAGTTTTTGTTCAGCATCTTGATACCCAGTTTGAAATGTACCTGTTAAAGATTGGAGCTGGTCCTTAATATTCGAGGCTCGGTAGCGTGCAGGAATGCTGAACCACCCTCCATCATTTTCAAAAGAGATACCCATGCTTAGAAAATTATTATTTTTTTTAATGTGATGAAACGTATGATTTTCAAAAGCTCTATTCGTACTAATACCTATTTCTTGTATGAATTTCTTTGGTGGTAACCTATAGAGTATGGCGCCACTTAGCCCTTTTCCTTTTTGAACCATTGTGGGTATTTTTTCGACATTTTCTTGTAATCCTTTTATAGGGAACGGAATTGGGATTTCTTCAAAATAATACGCAGTATGTTTTGATTCCAAACCTTTTAAAAAGTGTGAGGTTTGAAGTCCATACTCTATTTCATTAATTGCGGGCTCATCTTGGGGGATTAACTTCCCTTTTCTCTTATAGAGCTTAATATATGTTGGAGGTAGAGTAATAAGATGCCCATTTTTTATACCTTTTCCTACCAAAGAAGCAAGGCAGATATTTAGAAGCCACAGCATGATTTTTCATTTTTTATCGGCATTAAAACAGTATAGATACCTCAAGAAAAGATAAGCTATTGAAATTTGCATAAATTGCCAAGCTTAGAGGTGTATGAATTACAGTCGAATGTGGTTTGGTTCGATAAAGACAAGACGTTTTTTATAAGGGAAAATAGACAGTATATTTTTATGTTGGGTTTGTTGCTGTATTTTCCCGGTAGTTAATTCTAAATTGAAAATGATGGAGGGTGGTTCAGCATTCCTGCACGCTACCGAGCCTCGAATATTAAGGACCAGCTCCAATCTTTAACAGGTACATTTCAAACTGGGTATCAA
>DAHXKW010000023.1 GCA_027366195.1 Alphaproteobacteria bacterium
TCCATGACACAGTATAGCCATTTTGGCCCCACCTATAATCACCTTAAAAGATCAGATGGTAAAAAATTAGTTCCAGGTGGCTCTTCGGGCGGATCTGCTGTAGCTGTTGGTGCTAATTTAGCTGCCGGCAGCTTAGGCTCAGACACAGGTGGATCCATAAGACAGCCAGCTGCCTTTTGTGGCACAGTAGGAATCAAGCCAACCTATGGCTTATGTTCACGCTTTGGAATGATTGCGTTTGCCTCGTCCTTAGACCAGGCAGGCCCTATGACAAAAGATGTTAAAGATGCTGCCTTACTTCTTGAAATCATGGCGGGCTTCGATCCTAAAGACGCAACATCCATGAACGTACGCATCCCCTCATATAGCAGTGATCTTATTCCCGATGTCAAAGGTAAAAAAGTTGCTATTTTTGAAGAATGTTTGCAAAATGTCAGTTCTGACAATCAAAAAATGATCAATGAAGCCACTAGACGATTGAAAGAAGGAGGGGCAAATATTGAACACGTTAGCTTCCCTTTAATAAAAGAGACAACACCCGTTTATTATATCCTCGCACCTGCTGAAGCTTCGGCAAATCTTGCACGTTATGATGGTGTTCGTTTTGGCCACCGCGCCAAAGGACACTTATCTGTTGATGAATTATTTTCAAAAACACGTCAAGAAGGATTTGGAGATGAAGTTAAACGTCGCATCTTGATAGGAACATATATTTTATCTAAAGGACATTATGATGCTTATTACTTAAGAGCTCAAAAAATCCAATTTGTTCTTAAACAAGCGTTTGCAAATTTGTTTAACAAATTTGATTTTGTGTTATCACCAACAACGCCTACTCCTGCTTTTGCTGTAGATGAAGTCCCAACGGATCTCACACACATTTATCTCAATGATGTTTATACGACAGCAATTAACTTGGCAGAATTACCAGCGATTTCATTTCCTTTAGGTCAAAGTGAATGTGGCTTGCCTATGGGATGCCAGTTGATCGGACCAACTCTATCGGAGCAAACTTTACTTAATGCTGCGGCCTATATTTCAAAAAACTAAAATCTTTATTAAAATTCTCATAATTTTTTGTTGAATGCATATATTTTGCTATTCATTTGTATGTTCTGTCATAATAAGTCAAATGCTCACTTGGTTCATTCATGCTTTTCATTCTCGCATGTGTTTTAGCTTATTTATTGGGCAGTATACCTTTCGGCCTAATTTATGGGAAATTATTAGCTAAGAAAGACATCCGCAAAGTAGGGTCAGGTAATATTGGTGCAACTAACGCTTTTCGCTTAGGTGGTTCTCGATTGGCTCTTCTGACGCTGTTTAGTGACATAGGTAAAGGCATGCTGGCTATTTATTTAGCTGAAGCACTAGGAACGCTCTCTTGCGATATGTACTACGTGGCTCTTATGGCAATCGTTGGCCATATTTTCCCAGTATGGCTTCATTTCAAAGGAGGAAAAGGAATTGCTACTGCATTTAGTGTCATTTTCATGCTATCCCCATTTTGTGCTTTAAATTTAGCTGCTATTTGGGGCGGTGTATTTTGGCAATATCGCTTATCTTCTCTTGCTTCTATTGTTGCTTCTGCTTCTTTTATCATCCTTGCTATGATTTATGATGTGTGGTTTCCTTTTGCATTATTAGTCTCAGGCATGTTATTGTATGCCCATCGGGAAAATATTCAATCTATCCTACAAGGGAAAGAAGTACGTATTGTATAACTTAAAAACATATCTAGAAGAAATCGGCGTGCAATATAGCATTGGGGACCAGTCAATTTCTAGGTTGAACCATATTGGTTTTCATACGCTTGATGAACTAGAAAACTTTTATACTCATAATCTTGAGCACCCTCTAAAAAGCACAGCATTGCATACGGTTTTTTCGAATCATAAAAAACATGCAAAAATTATGTTAATTGGTGAAGCCCCTGGCCAAGAAGAAGATGAAAAGGGGGAACCCTTTGTTGGGAAAAGTGGTCAATTACTGACAGAACTTTTACGCAGCGTTAATCTTACGAGAGACGACGCCTACATCACAAATCTTGTCCCGTGGAGACCTCCTGGCAATCGTAATCCGACTCCAGAAGAAATGGCTTTTTTCCTCCCATACCTGCATAAACACATCCAACTTGTTAATCCAAAATGTATTCTTTTATTAGGTGGGATTGTAACAAGGGCATTGTTCGGAGAACACGTTCGGATTTCATCTTTCCGAGGGAAATTTCATCCTCTAACGATTGAAGACAAATCTTATGAGGTCTTACCCACATTTCATCCATCATATCTTTTACGCTCTCCTAGACAAAAAAAATTGGCTTGGATTGATATGAAATTATTGCGTCAGTATATTCGATCTTAAACCTTAAGCTGCACTTGGTTTTTGATTGTTATTATCATCTCCAAATTTTGAACCCTTTGAAAATACAATATTCACAACTCTACCTGCATTGATAATTACGACTGGCTGCAGTTGTTCTGCTCTTTTGATATAATATTCAGCCAACTTGTCGAAGGCACCAGAAACACCTTGGCTGCTGAAATTACTACCTAAATTATTTGGCAAAATATTATTCTGGATATTACGTGGGTCACTTCTGCCACTTGTAATTTCACCAGCTCTTGCTGCAATCCATGTTTGCAAAAATGTGCTCGCTGTACCGATTAACCCTGTTAAGACAGCTTTACTAATGACTCGACCTGAACGGTCAACTATTATACCCTGCAAACCATTTCTACCATCTTCGCTTGTTACATAACCATGAACGTCCGTTTCTACGATGCTATCAGTTGAAACATCGACACAACTTAATTTTTCCAAGCGAATAAAAACGCGTTCACTAGATAAGTCCCCCCGAGCAGCGCCCATAATATGGCAACGTTTCATTTTTGTATTTGCATTATTAGGTAGATGACTATCATCTAACAAACGAATTAAAACCGGCTGAGGATCAGCAGAAACATTGACGCCAACACTGGCATCAACCGCACTTAATAAAACACCTTTCACATATGAGCCGGAAGGAATATAACTGCCCAAAGAATAGCGCGCCTGTCTCAGCATGAGAGAATGTTTGATCATTGGGGTATATGGAACAGGCTCTTCTTTTCCTGAAATTTCCTCAGAATCTGATTTATTTAGCCCCTCCTGAATTTGCTGTTTAATAGCAGCAATTTCGTTTTTGATTTCAACTAATTCTTCTGATTGAGGTTTTTCTAATAAAGCTTGCTTAGCGACTATTTGTTCTAATAAAGCTAATTTTTGTTCCTGCAATTTTGATTCCTTATTCATCTGCTGCATCCATACTTCATTCGATTGAACAGAGTTCCCTGGGGTGCTAATAGATGGTTTTTGATTGCTGTAGATTTGAGATGTTTTTGTAGAGGTTGAAGGCACAAAGATTACGTAAACAAAACCGCCAGAAATTAAGGCTGTAATAAGAATAGAGAATAACAATTTTTTCTGCTTATTTAAAATCTCATTCACGACAAAGAAATTACCTCTTTTGTGAGATAATTTTACGCGGTTTTATCTCAATTGCCCAGTGGTGAATTTTACGTTTTGCCTTTTATGATACGATGCCAAGGCTTCCGACGCATAATAACGACGTAATGTTCCCGAATTTATCTGATGCACTTGGAGGCACACGACCTTCAAAAACCATGGTGCAGGCCGTATCTTTTTCCAGACTTGTTGTTGACATGTTCGCACTCCTGCCATTCGTACTTCCCGTGCTGCTTTCGCGACTTGCGCTGCCTTGATCTTAGCCTGCTCAATCCACTTTTGTTCTTTGTATTGACTACAATTCTTGCAAAGCTCTTGCTTCTATTTCACGAACAATTTTTAACGTTTCATCAAAAATTTTATTAGAATCAATGGTAAATTGAATCGTATCAAGATCTGCTTCAGTCGCTTGTAAAAATCTTCTAAAATCTTTTTCTTCCACATGTACTATAGCGCATGCAGCTTGCCAAACAGCTGATTTATAATCATCTAGAGATATCTCTTTATTTTTATATTTTTTGGTTGCTTTTAATAAATCCTGTACATCTTGTTTATATATAGACATTTATTCTCTCCATTTAAACGGATTTACTGTTATCACAATTTCTCCATTTCTTTCTGTAATAACTTCCGCTATTCCCAATCTGTGACGCATCCTTTCTATTCCTTCTTTAAACTCAACCTGTTTCGTTCCGTTCTGAATAATTTCTTCCACAAAAGTTGGAGCACAGCTGCGTCCAGCCCCTATGGTTCCAGCTGGTGCACCAAGACCACTTGGTAACATACGTTCAACAGCATGACGTGTATACAGCCTATCTCCAATCCTAGCATACTCCTTACTATCCAAAACGACTTTTGGATAGTTTTGCCAACTTGTCCATAATAACCTTTGCCTGTTTTCTATCATTGCCCCAGCCGATAGTGAGCGTTTGATGACTTGCACGGCTGGACCACTACTTGCTGCAGGTGCGGTAGCAGTGCCGGTGAAGTTTTGAACTGCTTTGCTCACCATTCTATTGGTATTCGCGGTCACACGTGCTACTTATGCTGTTTCAGCTGTTATACCAGACACAGCACGGCCTGCCTTGGCATGTCCCCCCATAGGAATTGCAAATCCTGCCAAAAACCCAGCCACATCGCCCACATCTTGAGCCGCATCTTTTGAGAGACCAAGTCTGTCTCGCAATCCACGACGTGTTTGTGTTTCGACAAAACGTGTTCCTGTATTTACAGCCGTACCCGCACCTGCTAATACTCTACCCGCCACCCACATTGGCGCATCAATAATGGCGGTTCTGATCGGATCCTCTTTTCGAGCAATCTCATGTCCTTCATGAGCAAACTGCGCCACGGCTCGGATCGTTCGTTGTCCTTGCCCAATAACATCCTTAACAACAGAAGGTACGTACGATACAGCAGTCCTTCCGATCTGATGCAATGACGTATCCATTGAGCGCGGAGGCGTTTTTGTGCGTGCACGATTGCGATTAGCCGCCAAAGCTTCTGGTGCGTAATAGCGGCATAATGTTCCTGAGTTATCTGACGCACCTGGTGGTACACCCCGTTCAAGAGCCCTGGTATACGCCGTGTCTTTTTCCAGTGCTTGTTGTTGCGGTACCAACGCTACTTTGTATTTTGATTTTACAACCCAGTATCTATTCCTCAGAATATGGATAGAGCATATCTAAAAATTCATCAAACGAATTGGCAACAAAAAATACATCCTTGCCAGGTTCTGCGTCATGTTTCCAATACACAATAGGAGGATTATCAGTATTGGGATTGCTACGATAGTCAAAACCAACAAAATCTCCACATCCTTCTCCACCAAATATAATTACTCCTTTAGGAAACCCTTCAGGTGGATTAAGATAGTAATAATGCATTTCGCTATAATATTCAGAAAAATCTGCATCAGAATAAAACCCTCCCCCTCCCTTTAGACTACAAAAAGAATCTATTGATAAAGAATACGGATAATCTTTTATTTTAAACATACATAATTTTGACAGTGTTCCACCATTAAATTTGCACATTAGTTGCTTATACGTTTCTGGGAAAATTTTGTGTAATAGGTGCTCATTTTTTTTTACTATATCTATTTCAATAGGTTTATAAAAATCCCAAGTGGCTGGTTTTAAAAATTCCGCTCTCACAATTTACTCCCCTTGAAACCATAAATAATCACCCCCAACATGTTTCGTTTTTTCATGAATTTCACGTGATACAAGTTGCATTCTGCCAATATCTTGATGATGATGCCATGTCAATCCCGGAATCTGAGCAGACCCTTTTTGAATTCTCAAAAGCTGTTCTTCCGTAAAGAGATCACTATTTATTTTCCCTTCACCTATAAGCTGTCGTAGCTGTTTTGTTGCTTCCACTTTATGAGCTTCTCCTCCCGACACCAGAGCCTTCGCTTTGTCAATCCTCAAATCAACTTTCGCATGTGAATCAAAAATGGGCAACCCTCTTTGATCAAAGACCACACCTGTTACGGGATGACGTGTATTTGCTAGTTTGACATTTGGTTGATGTGGCGCTGGAACGGTTGTTGAAGTAACGCGTCTTGGATATATCTTTTGAAAATCTTCAAGTGTTTGACGAGGGTTATAAGGGGCTTGAAAAATGCGCTCGCTCCTAACTCCAGCCGAATGGGCGCGTTTGAGGATTTGGGTGACGGGACCAGTGCTAACTGCATGGGCGGCAGCACTGGCCGTAGAACTTTGAGCAGCTTTGCTGATCACGTGTGTATGGACAGGCGCTTGTCTTGATACGGCAGAAACCGACTGATGATTTCTTAGCGGTGCAAGTTTTTGCGAAGGAACAGGCGCTCTACCACGTGATCCCCGCATCTGACCATAATGAAGTCCTGCACCTGCCACAAACGCTATTCCATCACCAAGATATTGTGCTACATTTACAGGCACACGAAACTGATCATGTAAGAAATGACGTGAAAACCTTGATAACTTTGCTGTCACAACATCTTGATCTAACCCCACACCAATTATAGAACGGGGAGGGCTGGGTGTTCGTCCTCGATTTCTATTTGCTGTAATAGCAGCTTCTTTATAATGATCACGCAAGGTTCTGGCAGAACCATCACGATCCATCCCTAAATACCGCTTCATCGCACGGGTATAGCGTGTATCTTTTTCCGCTCTGATTCTGGCTTCTTCTCTTGCTGCCGCCATTCGTGCTTCTCGTGCTGCTTTCGCGGCTTGCGCTGCCTTGATCTTGGCTTGTTCGACACGTTTTTGTTCAGCGATCTTCAGTTGCTCAGCATGCTCAAGTGCCTGATACTCCTTCTGCACCTCAGGGTCTAAACATTTACATCACGTTTTGAGCTGTTTCCATAGCCTCTTAATAGAGTACCATTTTCCGAATAGTGACAGGCCCATCAGTTTTGTATTCTGCAAAAACATAGGAATTTGGTAATCTGTTCTGAACAAATTGTTCTGCTTTTTCTTTAGTAGAGAAAAACATGCAACCACCGTACACTTTTTTATGATTATCATCTTTAACGTTAATAGGACTCTCTATTAGATAAACATACTCTTCTTCATTTTGTTTTTCTGATCTTTGATACTCAATCTCAGACAAGCTATGTTTGTAACAAACAATTTCATCTAATTCTCGAATATCAATATCAAACCTGTCAAAATTTTCAAAAAACTCGGGGCGTTTATATATTTGTTTAATCATAGCTTGTGCTTTTTTCCGAGAAGAATAAACACCTATTATTTGTCGAATTTTTTCAAATGGAGGTTCATACACCAAAACGAAAAGATATTTCACACCTGTATCTTTTTCTGGATTTTCATTTACTTCTTCAATCGCATGGAATTCTTCATGCCAATAATCTTTATCCATTTCATATTTTTGAATATTAAAACCATCAGGATAATTACAAAAACCAGGAAGTTTTCGACTTCTTTCAATAGCCGCCAAAGCCTCTTCTTCAGACCCATATGTTCCAATACCTTTGGTTTCTTCTCTAGCCCCATCCATATAAGAATGTTCTACAATAAAAACATACTTCATTCTTCTCCTCCTTCGCATAATCCATTGCAAAATCCATCAGCCCATCCATCTTTTCCAAGCTGACATTTACTAATACTAAAACCATCAAGATAATTTGAAAATCCGGGAAGTTCGGCTGTTCTTCGCATGGCATCTTTCGCTTTCTCGATTGTAGAGTAAACACCTATCAGCTTAAGGAATTCTCTATTTGAATTGGGATAATCATCATACTCGTGGTAGACTTTAAAAAGGTATTTTTGCATGTGTTCTCCTATTTTTTTGGTTCTTCAAAACTCCTGTCCCCAAACTTTTTTAGTTTATTAAAATCCGCCCATGTTTCTTCGTTATCATTTTTTGTTTTTCCTTCACCCCTTAATAACCTCTCAGCAAATTCTTTACCATCTTCACCAACACGAGGACGTTCCCCCCTAAATCTACTCGGTATATCTTTTGCTCCCTCTTTACCACTTATACCAGGTTTCGGAACTTTATATCTCACTTCTTGGGGGGTTGCCTCCTGCCCATCACCACCAGATTTCTTCGCCATCAATACTGTTGGGCCTGCAACACGTGGTGCACCTGGGAACCTTTCTGTCGTTACTTGACGTCTTTCCCCAACACCAGCCAAAAAAGTTTCAACGCAGGCCCGTTGGCAGCAGACGCGACTCCCATGCCTTCAATATGAGGTCTATTTGCCGAAGTATCTCTTTGCATCCCCCCTAACCTGTCACCATCTCCCCCCACACCACCTGGAGTACCAAGCACCTCAATTTTGCCTTCCTTCGTAACAATCATACCTTTTGGCAGTGCAAAAGGTATCAATCCCGGTACACTACCAACTGGCACAACAGCACTTGCAAAAGCTGGAAGTACCATCCCAAATGGCATGGTGAGAAGTCGTATATCGCTCTCTCGTTCTTCCTGCGCTCTAGGATCAATCAGCGAAGCAGCTTGTTCCTCTTTTTTGCGATTCGCATGCGCAGCCAAAGCTTCTGGTGCGTAATAGCGGCGTAATGTTCCTGAGTTATCTGACGCACCTGGTGGTACACCCCGTTCAAGAGCCCTGGTATACGCCGTGTCTTTTTCCAGCGCTTGTTGTTGCGGTACCAACGCTACTTTGTATTTTGATTTTACAACCCAATATCTATTCCTCAGAATATGGATGGAGCATATCTAAAAATTCGTCAAACGAATTGGCAACAAAAAATACATCCTTGCCAGGTTCTGCGTCATGTTTCCAATACACAATAGGAGGATTATCAGTATTGGGATT
>DAHXKW010000065.1 GCA_027366195.1 Alphaproteobacteria bacterium
ATTCAAGAGCTTAATCAAGCTATTGAATCTCCAACACTATGGGATGATCAAGCAAAAGCGAAAACTTTGCTTAAAAAATGTGAAATCCTTCAAGACAAATTCAATGCAGCTGAAGCAATTTCCATGGAATTTCAAACACTTAATGAACTCATAGAACTTGCCGAGGCTGAAGATGATGCAGACTTGATTGAAGAAATAAGTATGCGTTTGAATCCGTTAGCACAAGATATTGACAAGTTACATGTCAAAACTCTCTTGAATAAAGAAGCTGACCAAAACAATGCCTTTTTAGAAATTAATGCTGGCGCCGGAGGTACAGAAGCCCAGGATTGGGCAGAAATGTTACTTCGCATGTATATCAGATGGGCCGAGAGCCATGATTATCAAATTGAAATAATTGCTGAAAATAAAGGCGAAGAAGCCGGAATCAAGTCTGCAACGATTAAAATTATCGGCCATGAAGCTTATGGCTGGCTTAGAACTGAATCTGGAGTACACCGCCTTGTGCGAATCTCCCCTTTTGATTCAAATGCAAGGCGTCATACTAGTTTTGCTTCCGTATGGGTATACCCTGAAGTTGATGATAATATCGATATCAAAATTGAAGATAAAGACTTAAGGATCGATACTTATCGCTCCTCTGGCGCTGGTGGACAACACGTAAACGTTACCGATTCTGCCGTAAGAATTACACATATTCCAACAGGTATTGTTGTACAAAGCCAAAATGACCGATCACAACATAGAAATAAGGCAACCTGTATGTCTATGTTAAAATCACGATTATTTGAATTAGAGCTCCGCAAAAAGCAAGAGGCCGCTATTTCAAGCCAATCTGGTAAAAAAGAAATCGGCTGGGGAAGCCAGATCAGAAGTTATGTCTTACAACCTTATCAGATGGTTAAGGATTTACGCACCAATGTAGAAACAAGTGACACTCAAGGTGTATTAGACGGAGATATTGACATGTTTTTAGAAGCGGCTTTAGCTACTGAACAGCAAACCAAATAAATCCTTCAGCTAATTCTCATTTATATGATTGCCTTGGCGCATCATCCTATAAATTAATAGGGCACCAAGCAAAGCACATGCAGGAATTATGCTGAGTCCATATTGATAGGACTGATTAGTATATATACGTATACCGTGTTCTACGCCGCCCGCCCAAAAGAAATCCATCGCTCGTCCTACAAGGGTATGGAAAAATGAACCGCCTAACATATTGACACAATTAAGGAAAGCCACCGTAATCCCCAAATGTTTCGGCTTTGCCAGCTCATTAGCAACAGAGAAAACAAGAACTTGATAACAACATAAGATACCCAAAGAAAAAAACAAAACTGAAAGTAAATAAGTATTGATAGTTGCAACAATAACAAACAGCAACCCCACAGCCATACCCAGTCCACAAAGCAAAATCGTCTTATAAGCACCAAGTCGTCTGCTAACTGCTGCGAGAAGAGGCCCACCAAAAACCATACCCATATAAACACAAGATAAAATTTGGGCTGCGTGATTTTTAGAGAAATCATATCGGCTTATCAAATAATTAACACCCCAAACATCAGCAAATCCCTCTAAAGTACCTACCATAAGGAGATTCACCAATGCCAATATCCAAAAACGTGATGAAGCCAATGCTGCTGACAGATCTCTCACCTTAATTTTTTCACTAATAGCTTCTGAGGTCTGAGGCGCACGCAAAAATACAAACATGATTACAGCAAGCATTAGAGACACCCCCCCTGCTACTGACCAAACCACTGTCCCTCCGTACCATTCAATTAGCTGATTAGTAGGTTTACCACCGTAGATAGCGCCTAATAAACCTACAGTAAAACTCAGTCCTATCATTTTTGTATACTGGGTTTTAGGAAACCACTCTGACACAACTTTTGATGTACCAAGAAAACCCGCCGCCGAACCGGCCCCAATTAAAAAACGGGCCAGCAAAGCTAAAGGCCAGCTTTGTGTATTAATAAATAAAAGAGTTGATACACCTAAAAGCAAAGCGCATCCCGTCATAACAAAACGGACGCCAAAACGATCTAAAGCCATGGCTACAGGAATTTGCATTAAAGCATATCCATAATAATACACCGATGCCAGTACACCGAATTGCGCAGCATCAATTTTAAGTTGTTTCATAATATCTTGCATCATTAAACCGGGCCACAATCTCAATACAAACTGTCCTGTAAAAAAAAGCATAGGCAATAACCACATGCTGTATGCCCTTAATTTTGAATTCACTATTTCTCTCCTTATAAGACCGCAGAACATCTCTTTTATGGCACTTTTGGTCTAGCCTGTTTATCTCATGATATAATAATAAAGATGATT
>DAHXKW010000080.1 GCA_027366195.1 Alphaproteobacteria bacterium
GAATTGATCCGGGCAATAAACAATTTAACTTTGCCAATTCGGCTTCATTCGGCGTACTCACGGCAAACGTGGTGTCTACTATCGACGAATAAAATCTCTCTATTCTTTTCAACGATTCCTGGTTTATCCCCGAAACTATTTTTGGAGTATTTTTAAAGTTAAATTGTTTATTGCCCGGATCAATTCTTTCAGGTGAAAACCCAACATAAAAATCTGATTTCGCCGAAAGTCTTGAAACCCTTTCCAATATGGGAACCACAAAATCTGTTGTCGTCCCTGGGTAAGTGGTAGATTCCAATACTACTGTTGCGTCTTTTTTCAAATACTTGCCTACAAGTTCAGTAGCATTTTGCACATAGGTTAAATCAGGCAAAGAGTCTTTTAACGGCGTTGGAACTGTAATTATTGCAAAATCGAAATCTTCCAACTCGTCACAATCACTGGAAGGAACGTAGTTCAATTTATCAATTGCCTCTACCAAATCAGAATCTGTAATATCTTCAATAAAAGACTTTTTTGCCTTAAGGCTATCTATTTTTCTGATGTCTGTGTCATATCCAACCACGGCATATCCGCATCTTGCCGCATTAATTGCAAGCGGTAAACCCACATAACCTTGACCGATAACCACTATTTTCATAGATTTTTCCTCTATTTACTCACTTTTTTTCTTAAATACTTCCTCAACCAAAAAATCAATTGATTATAGTTTTTCAGGCCATAATTACGACTTCATATTTATTTAATAATTTCAAATATCCCAGCTGAGATAACTTGCCTGCTATCATTAAAATTATTATGCGTACTTTTTTCAGCACTCCCATTAACGCATTATTAGTTTGCTTCATAATTGTAATTGTCGGAGTTCCCTTTACAATTTATTTCCTTAGAAAATTCAACAATTACGATGTCCCAAACAATAGATCGTCACACATAACTCCAACTCCGCGTGCAGGAGGCATCCCATTAATCATTGCCATCGTTAGCGCTTCATTTTTTTACCTAAACGTCTATACTCAAATTACAATACTAGTTTTACCGTACGCCATTTTGGGGCTAATCGATGATTTTAGAAATTTAAGTGCAAAACTTAGATTACTTATTCAATTAATTTTAGCGATACTTAACGCTTACATCCTGCTCCCACCCAAATACCTAATATGGCTTCTGCCTGCGACTCTGTTTATTCTAGGATTCGTAAACGCATGGAATTTTATGGATGGCATAAACGGCCTAAGCGCCTTTTCTTGCATATTAATCGGAGGAACTTGGTGGATATTAGGCAGCTTAGAACATTTTAAGTTTGATTCGATAGTTGGTGCCATTTCGGTTGGAATTGGCATAGGATTTGCAATTTACAATGCTTTTGTACCAAAAGTCTTTTTAGGTGACGTCGGAGCGTACGGTCTGGGAGCGCTATTTAGTGGATCTCTAATATATTCACTAACGGAGCCAAAAATTGTAGTTCCAATGCTATTGCCACTTCTACCAGCTATAGTTGATACCAGCTTCACATTTGTCAAAAGAGCTACCAAAAAAGAGAGGTTGTTGGAATCCCACAGAGACCACACATATCAAAACTTAATTGACAAAGGTTTTTCGCACTTAACCGTAGATTTAATTTATTGTTTTTTTGTTTTGTACTGTTCGTTGATGGCAATTCTTGCTACAAAGAGTAACTGGTCTGAAATTGCGATTGAGGTGGTGGCATGTTTTTTTATTATCGGACTCTATTTAATTTCTCCCAACTTTCTCACTCCCGCAGAAAAAACAGCACCAAATAGTTAAAATGAAGATATTGATCGTTACCCACTATTTCCCACCCGAAACCGGAGCACCTCAAGCTCGTCTTTCCGAATTGGCCAAAACATTTGCCAAAACTGAAGATGTTACCATTCTGACCGGAATGCCAAACCATCCCACGGGAATCATTGCAAAGGGATACGAAAAATCTATTTCAAAAGAAGAATTCATTGACAACTATCGAATTTTAAGATCTTGGGTTTATGCTACTCCAAATGAAGGTTTTGTCAAAAAAACACTATGTCACATATCCTTCATGATATCTTGCGTGCTTTTAAATTATAGAAAAATTAAAGATGTCGATGCTGTTATTGTGTCATCTCCCACTTTTTTTTCAATCTTTTCGGCTTATTTTATAGCGAAGGCAAAACATGCCAAATTCATATTGGAAATCAGAGATCTGTGGCCCGGAATTTTTATCGAATTAGGTATCTTGACCAACAAATACATAATTGCAATATTGACCAAAATAGAAATGTTCTTTTACAAACAAGCAGATCTCGTAATTACAGTTACGCAAGGATTCAAAGATAACATTGTCGACAGAGGAATCCCAGAATCAAAAGTAAAAGTAATCAGAAACGGAGCCGATATTGAGAAATTCTCACCTGCCACAAGATCCACATCGGCACGAAAGAAATTCAATGCTTCTGATGATGATCTGGTGATTTTATATTCGGGAGCTCACGGTATTTCTCATGGTTTGGATTCCGTTGTGAGTACAGCCGAACTTTTGAAAGACAGAGATGATATAAAGTTCATATTCGTCGGCGAAGGTGCAAAAAAACGCGAACTAGTTAATCAAGCTAAGTCCTTAAAAAACGTGTCGTTCTTCCCATCGGTAGACCGAAACCTAATGCCCGACATAATAGCTAGCGCTGATATTTGTTTAGCTCCGTTAAAAAATGTACCACTCTTTTCTACTTTTATCCCCTCAAAGATATTTGAATATATGGCAATGTCAAGACCTGTAATTGGTTGCTTAACCGGTGAACCGGCAAGCATCTTATCTGAAGCCGGGCAAATTGTAATCGAACCCGAAAACCCACAAATGCTTGCAAAAACAATAGAGCATCTAAGCGACAACAGATCTAAATTGGAACACATGGGCATCGACGGAAGAACCTATGTTACCAATTACTTCAATCGCAATAGATTAAGCGGCTTTTATCTTGAACTTATCAAACAACTTTAAAATCACGTTTTATTTTAAGAAAAAGCCACAGTAAAAGTTAAATTTCAAATTCTACCTAATCAACATCAATAACATTACTAATCGATTCCATTCTTCTAAAATTATTGTTGATTAAAGATTTTATTTTTGAATTTTACTTAGTGAAAAAACTCCATATCCAATTTAGACTCCATTAACTTTACTGACGAACTTGCCGATGAATCATATTAGAATAAACTAAGAAATGATTAAGGTACAAATCAACAAGTTTATAGCGACAAAACGAACTTTAATTCAAGCAACATACGATATTCTTGCGTGGGTTATAGCTTTATTTGTCGGAATAGTCATACGGTACAATTTTCAACTTCATTTTGTCGACTGGGATGCTTTTATTTTTGTGATCCCAATTCTCATTTTGCTCCAGCTGTCCGTAGGAATGCTAATGGGGCTATATGCTGGGAAATGGAGATTCGGGAGCTTTGAGGAAGTCGGGTCGTTGGGTAAATCTCTTATAATCATTACGATCCTTGCTTTTTTGATTGATGCCACATTGATGCATGTACGACCAGTTCCGCTTGGATCCATTCTGATAAGTGCAGCACTGGCTTTTCTTGTTATGGCTACTGGTCGATGGTTTTGGCGCGCCAAAACTGAAAAACTTCTACTATCAAAAGGTGACCGATCTAAAAACTTATTAATACTTGGTGCCGGCGAAGCCGGCTATCAAGTCATTTCTGCTATACAACGAGATCCAAATTGTGGCTACAAACCAATTGCAATATTAGACGACGACAGAGAAAAACAAAATCTACAATTGATGGGCGTACCCGTGGTAGGTACGACTAAAGACCTCGAAAGGTCAGCCAACAAATTTAGCGCAGATGCAATCCTTATTGCTATGCCAAGCATCTCGGTTACAGATATTACGCCAATACTAGAAAGGGCTAAGGCGACCAGTCTGCCGATACTTGCCGTTCCCCAAACAAGTGCACTCTTTCACGACGCTATAGATACTTTTGATATCCAAAATATTAATCCTGAGGAACTGCTCGGACGCGAACCAATTCTTATAGATGACGACCAAGTAAAAACGTTTTTAACTGGTAAACGCGTACTTGTCACCGGTGCCGGCGGTTCAATTGGTTCAGAAATCGCAAGACAGGTAGCTAAGTACTTACCTAAAGAGCTGATACTTATCGACAGAGACGAATCAGGGTTGTTAGATACGCAGTTGTCAATAGAAGGTCACGGAGATCTAATGTCCAAGTCGCTAGTCTTAGTCGATATTAGAGATTCGGAACAAATAAATTCAATATTTAAAAATACCAAACCGGAAATAGTTTTCCATGCCGCCGCATTAAAACACCTAACTTTGCTGGAAAGATACCCCAGTGAGGCATGGAAAACCAATGTGTTAGGAACACTGAACTTGTTAAAGGTCGCCAGGAATCATAGCGTTTCAAATTTTATAAATATATCCACAGACAAAGCAGCTGACCCAACCTGCGTCTTGGGATACTCAAAACGAATAGCGGAAAGACTGACTGCCGGAATAATTTGTGGTGGTGACTCAGAAACATACGTTTCAGTACGATTCGGAAATGTAATCGGGTCGCGCGGATCGGTGTTGGATATATTTAAATCTCAAATTAAAAGCGGGAAGCCATTAACTGTTACTGATGAAGAAGTTACGCGCTATATTATGTCAATACCTGAAGCCGTACGACTAGTTACTCAAGCTGCAGCAATCGGGCGACATGGTGAAGTTTTAGTCTTAGACATAGGAACTCCGGTAAAGATATATGAAGTTCATATTCGTCGGCGAAGGTGCAAAAAAACGCGAACTAGTTAATCAAGCTAAGTCCTTAAAAAACGTGTCGTTCTTCCCATCGGTAGACCGAAACCTAATGCCCGACATAATAGCTAGCGCTGATA
>DAHXKW010000101.1 GCA_027366195.1 Alphaproteobacteria bacterium
TTAAAATAGCTTCTGATCGATCTATGGCGTCTGGTTTGTCTAAAATACCTACAGAAAATTGTGACCAAATAAGCTTTTCACCAGCATGTAATTTGTCACGGGCATAACGTGCGTCTATAACTTCCTGATCTAGTTTTGGGATTAGTTTTAGCAGATGTCCTGAGCGTCCTTGATGCTCTAGTAGTTTTATTTTTGCCATAAGAGCATCTTGTGTTTTTACTTGTGGTAGAATATATCCCCCATAATGTAACAAGAATGGACAAGAAAGTTTCAGCCATTCATTATAAATGTCACCGATTAGTGTATCCATACCATATAAGGCCCATTCTTTAGGAAAACTGTTTATTGTATAAGTTCTTAATTTCAACTCATCTTTGTTCAAAGTGAGATCATGTGGGTTAACGAGTAGTGAGGTTTCCCGAGATATGATTTGGTTTGCAATGAGTTCGTTAGGATCCCATTCTTTTTGAGAGGTGTAATTGTCAGTTCTAAAGTTACATAGTTGATCCATAAATGGTAAAAAATCTTTTGGAGTCATAGGGTATACCCGACCACTAAAAGTTTTTATTGTATGATCTTTTATCCTTTGAAATGTGCGCACATCTGCTATAGATTCCAATGATCCTTTAATTACAATTGATAAAACACATCTGAAGTTTTTTGTTTTGGACCAAGGTGATAAAAAATTTAGGCGCTTTTTCCCAAAAGTTCGTAACAATGGTAAATCATATTGTAAGCTGTTTTCCCAGTCATCAAATAATTGTTTAGTACAGGGATCGGCAAATAGCAAAAATTGGAAACTACTTTGTTCTGGTAGAATTTCATCAACGAGCGCTTGTAAGTCTTTTTGCAATGTTTCAGAGACAGAGACATATGGGGCCAACTCCGCTACCCAACAAAGATATTGATCGTAACTATACAGATCATTTTGTTCGCTATAGTGTTCATAGGGTAGGTGAATGTGCAATGGGAATAAACCATCTTTAAAATTAGGGGGGGTAGGTGCAAAAAATCGTTCTAGTTTGAACAACTTTCTTTAAGATAATGGTATTTATGCTCATTATTTAAAAACACAAACAAGTAGCACAATCCTCAAAAAGAAAGGATATCTTTTTTATTTAATCAATTGCAAATGAAGGCTTCAATGAGTAATATAAAGTAGCCATACGAATGGCCATGTTAATTTTTTATATATTTTGGTTTAACCTGCATGTCATTTTTAAGAGAGGAAAAGACACAAGAGCAAAATCTTTTTGAACAAATGCTCGATCAAGTAAGTCCCAAGCCTGTAACGTCATCTTCTGCAACGTTTTTTGGTGGTTTTTTGAAGAAGGGGGTAATAGTTGGTATTCGTAATGATACAGCTATTGTCGATGCTGGACTGAAAGCTGAGGGACGTATTCTTCTAGCGGATTTGAAGAAGTTTGAGCCCAATCGAGAATTTAAGGTCGGAGATGAGATCGACGTTTATGTTGATCGTTTAGGAGATGATGGAGATATTGTTTTTTCAGCAGAAAAAGCTGCGCGTGAAAAAGTATGGATGCGTCTTGAGCAGGCTATGACCGACAATACAACAATTGAGGGTACAATCTTTGCGCACGTCAAAGCAGGTTTTGCTGTTAATATTGACGGCGTTTTAGCTTTCTTGCCTAAAAGTCAAGCAGATAGTCGTCCTTGGCCTGATGCACAAAAGTTTATGAACGCGACCATGAAATTTAAAGTTATGAAGATGGATCGCAATAGAAATAACGTAGTTGTTTCTAGCCGAGCTGTTCTCGAGGAGGAGCGTGCAGGTGCCCGTCAGCGTTTTGTTGAAGATCTGAAAGAGGATCAAGTCGTTGAAGGCGTTGTGAAGAACATTACCGATTACGGCGCATTCGTAGATTTAGGTGGTGTAGATGGCTTGCTTCACGTTATCGATATCTCTTGGAAGCGCGTGAATCATCCAGGTGATGTGTTAAAAGTAGGAGATACGGTTAAGGTAAAAGTTATTCGCTTCAATAAGGAAACTGGGCGTATTTCTTTGGGTATGAAGCAGCTTGAAGAGGACCCATGGGAGCAAATTAAAGACAAAGTTCAGATCGGAGATGTTCTTGAAGGAGAGGTTACAAATATCACTGATTATGGTGCTTTCGTGGAGATATTCCCTGGCATAGAAGGTCTTGTATATGTAACAGAGGTTAGTTGGACACAAAAGAACGCACATCCTATAAACTTCTTAAAACAAAATCAGGTTATTAAGGTAAAGGTCATGGATATTGATCTTGAAAAGCGCCGTATTAGCTTAAGCTATAAGCGTTGCCAACCTAATCCATGGCAAAAATTCCTTGAAGAACATCCAATAGATAGTGTGATTGAAGGCGTTATTCGCAATATTACCGAATTTGGTTTGTTTGTGAGTGTAGCTGACGGATTAGATGGTATGGTTCACTTACATGATATCACTGAAGGTAATCCGGATAATGAAATCAAACGTTATCAAAAAGGTGATGCTATCAAAGTAATTGTGCTTGATGTCAATCCAGAAAAAGAACGTATTAATCTTGGAATTAAACAATTAAATTCTGCTTCTAAATCTGGAGAGGAAAAAGCTAAAGAATGAATTGGATTACAAATTTTGTAAAGCCAAAGCTAAACGTTTTTAGCAAGCGGGGAGGAGTTCCGGAAAATTTGTGGGTCAAGTGTGACGCTTGTGAAACCATGATTTTTCACCGAATGCTGGTTGAGAATCTTCATGTTTGTACAAATTGCGGTCATCATATGCAATTTGACGTCGATGATTATTTGAAATTGTTATTCGATGATGGATTGTACCAATCTATTCCTATTCCAGAGGTTCCACTAGATCCTTTAAAATTTAGGGATTCTAAAAAATATGTGGATCGTCTCAGACAATATCGATCTCAAACAAAGCGTTTAGATGCTGTTAGTATGGGGGCAGGACTAATAGATAGTCGGCAAGCGATTATTTTTGTAATGGATTTTGCCTTTATGGGTGGATCTATGGGGATGGCTGTAGGAGCGAGTTTTGTAGCAGCAGTCCAACAGGCTATTCGTATGAATGCGCCTTTTATTGTGATTGCACGCTCTGGTGGTGCGCGTATGCAAGAAGCTGTTTTGTCCCTTATGCAAATGCCTCGGACTGTAGCAGCTATCGAATTATTACGTGAACATAAATTGCCTTATTTAGTTATCCTAACAAGTCCAACTTTTGGAGGCGTTACGGCTTCTTTTGCGATGCTTGGGGATATTCATATTGCAGAACCTGGTGCTTTGATTGGTTTTACAGGAAGACGTGTTATTGAACAAACAATCAGGCAAAAATTACCGGATGATTTCCAGACGGCAGAATACCAGTTAGAGCATGGCATGATTGACCTGATAGTTCAGCGTAAAGAATTAAAAAGTACTATTTCGCGTATTATTGGGATTATTCGACGGTAAAGAATTCATGAAAACAGGTCTTAATTTTAATTCCAAATTTCGAGACTTTTGCCGATTGTCAAAACAGAATGGATATCTAAACTTGCACGGCCAATTAATAGACCTTGGCAGAGCTGATGGATGTCTTGTGCATTTTCTGAATTTACAGAACCTCCATAAACTTTTTGAGAGAATCCCTGGTTTGCTAGCCATTGCATGATTTGATCAATGTGGTCAAGTGAAGGAATTTTATTTGTGCCAATAGCCCAAGTTGGCTCGTAAGCGATAATGAAAGAGCTGTCTTGTGGTAATTGTTGGATCAGGTCTTGTTTAATTTGTACGATGTCCTCACTGTTTGATCCAACACAAATAATAGGGGTCAGTCCGCACTCTTTTGCAGTAACTGCTTTTTTTATGACTAATTCGTTTGTTTCGCCAAAGTATTTTCTACGTTCGCTATGACCTAAAAGAACATATTCACATCCCACTTCCTTTAAAGAAAGAGGGCTAATTTCTCCTGTAAAAGCTCCTTCTTTTTCTTGATGGCAATTTTGACCACCAACCTTAAATGTATCTTTCAACTCTGAACAAAGAGTTGCCATAGGGCAAACAATAAGATTTTGAGAGTAGGGTATATTTTTTTTGTATAGTCCAACTAATTGTAAGTCACCATACATTTTCCAATTGCAAATTAGCATTTGTTCTACCCTGTCCTTCTATATTTAATAGCTTCTTCCTTATCAAAAAGGCGCATTAATGTAGCCAGGTGGTCTGCTTGTGGGCATCCTTTAAGATCAGGGTATTCCTCAATAATTTTATGAGCTTCTTGATTGGCGATTCTAAGGAGTTCTTGTTGTAGTTTTCTTGCGCGAGGGTCTTCACAATTAAAGTTTGCAAAACGGTATCGCGGTAAACCTGCTTGTTTTGTTCCCATTAACTCTCCGCCTCCACGTAGTTTCAAATCTTCTTCGGCGATAAAAAAACCGTCATTACTTTCACGTAAAATTTCAAGCCGACGACGTGCCACAGGTGAGACATTTTCTCCATACAGTAAAATGCACAAAGATTGGTGTGAGCCTCGTCCTACACGACCTCTTAATTGATGTAACTGAGACAATCCAAATCGTTCAGCATTTTCAATAATCATAAGAGTGGCGGTTGGGACGTCTACGCCAACTTCAATAACAGTTGTGGCAATAATGATGTCCAATTGACCTCGGACAAACTGATCCATAACGATATCTTTTTCAATGCCTTTCATGCGGCCATGAACTAAACCGACGCGTTTTGGATAAAACTGTTCTAGGTAATTAAAGCGCTCGTTGACATGAGTTAAATCTAGCACTTCAGATTCCTCAATCAAAGGGCATACCCAGTAAATTTTTTGACCCAGGTCTAAGAATTTTTTTATACCACGAGTTACTTCGTCTAATCGTTCTTGAGATACGATTTTAGTCTGGATTTCTTGTCTATTTTTTGGTTTTTCGCGAATGACAGAAACATCCATTTCTCCATAGTTAGCCATCATCATAGTACGAGGAATCGGCGTGGCGGTCATAGATAGGATATGGGGATTTTTCCCTTTTTGACTTAGTGCAAGACGTTGATCTACCCCAAAACGTTGTTGTTCATCAACGACAACCATAGCAAGACGTCTAAATTTTACACTTTCTTGGATAATGGCATGTGTACCGACAAGTAGATGAATTGTACCCGCTTCAAGTCCATCTAGTATGTTCTGACGTATTTTACCTTTTTCTCGGCTCGTTAAAATTTCCACATTGATGCCTAGATTTCTAGTCATATGTTTTATAGTTTGAAAATGTTGTCTAGCTAGAATTTCAGTAGGTGCTAATATGGCAGCTTGGCATTCTGATTCAATTGTATGAACCATAGCCATCACGGACACAATAGTTTTTCCACTACCAACGTCACCTTGTAGTAACCGAAGCATAGGAACAGGTTGTTTAAGGTCATTTTGTATCTCGTCAAAAGCTTCTTTTTGGCTACTTGTGAGTTCAAAAGGTAAATCTTTGATAAGTTGATGGAGTAAATGTCCCCTACCTTTTAGCATCAAACTGCGTATTTGTATGTGATGACGTCGAGATAAATGTAAAGTTAATTGTTGCACGAGAAATTCATCAAAAATCAAACGCATGCGCGCCGGATGGAAAGGTTCTAGTTCTTTAAGTGATAGTGGGTTATGTACCATATGTAGACATTGATGAAAGGAAGGGAATTTGAACTGTTGAAGCAGTTCAGGTGTATGCCATTCAGGTATTTTTGGTAAATAAGTCAGAGCTTTATGAACTGCTGAGCGTACCATTTGCTGGGAAACGCCAGCTGTTAAGCGATAAACAGGTTCAATTCCTACCCAGTGATTCATCGTTTCAACACCACCAATATGATCGGGATGAATTATTTGCCAGACTTTCTGGTGTTGATCAAAGTCAATTTTACCGCTGACAACAATTTTCGTGCCTGAAGGTGCAACCCGTGCTAGATAGTGCTTTGAAGTGTTGAAAAATAAAAGTTCAAGTTTATCCCGACCATCTGTGCACACAACTTTAGCAGGCTTTTTTAAGGCATGGCTAGGCACATGGAATGAGACCTCAACAGTAATTGTAATATGTTGGCCAACGTGGCACTCTTTAAGGAAATTTTTTCGCTGTCTGTCAATTAGGTTATAAGGAAGGTGCCAGAGAATATCGATGATACGGTTACCCATTAGTTTTTTGAAAAGTGTTTTTCGTCTGGGCGTTACGTCAGGTAGAACAGCAATATCGTCAGTTATATTGATCACGATGATCTATTTATCATTGCTTGCCTATACAGTATAACACATTCTGTATTCGTTCAATACGATAGCTTATGGTTTTGATTAATCATATGTTCACCATTGTTGATTATTTAATAAGTAAATTTGATAGTTTTATTTTTAGGTCATATATGTTGGCAAAAATTAATATTTTTCAAAATATAATATTTTTATTTATCAGTATTTTTTTATTAGCTTGTAAGCCAGTGGAGTTACCAGAATCCTCTAAAATCAAGTGGCAGCAACTCAGGCAGGTGCCTACAGTTTTTATCGCACTTGCTCAAATTGATGCGGCTAATTCTAATCAACACAACCGTTTTGACGCTTTGCTGCGGATAGATCCTTTCAATATTGATACAACGAGTAATTTTGCATTAACAGCACAATTAACAGGATCGTCTAAAGAGATTTTAGTGGTTTTGGCTGATTATTTGGTCGAAATAATTTTCCCAACATTTTCAAAAGTTCAGGCTGCTAAATTACGTGATAAATATTTGCAAGATTTAGAAAATGCGCAACAAGGAAGTGTTGAGCAATTTAATAAGATAAATTTTAGAGCGCTTGCAAAAGCAAGAGAAGAATTGTTGCCAGCATCGATAGTCTCAAAAGATACAGGTCAGATCGCAGAGCAGTTGAAAGAGTATGAGTTAGATCTTCTTAAGGCACATAATTTAAGATTGCAGGCTGCTGTAGAGATTCTAAAGAAATGGGCGCCTTCAGATAATAAAGTTCTTACTTTGTCCGAACAAAAGCTCCACTGGCAGTTGCTGCGTAAAATGCCTGTTAATTTAATAGCGCTTGCTCAAATTGATAAAGCAAGTGCTGATGTGCAAGATCGTTTAGGGGCATTATTGAAAATCCAACCATTTAATTTGGATACGACAAACAATTTTGCATTAACAGCCAAGCTCACAGGAACATCTGAAAATGTACTTGCAGTATTAGCGCAGTATATCGTTGAAGTAGTTTTACCGACATTGCCATTGGAACAAGCAAAACAGCTGAGGGATAAATATCTAGAAAATTTAGTCATAGCCGATAAAAACAGTGCTATAGAGTTTGATAGGATGGATTTTGATGCAATTTCGGTTGCGAAAGCTCAGCTGCTTTCTAAGTTAGGGATATATCAAAGTTCTGGTACAACGGCAGAACAATTAAAAGAATATGAAAGAAAACTGCTTGATACACATCACGCAAAATTGAAAGCAGCGATGACGATCTTACGCAGTTGGAATCCTATAGGGCAGGTTGATACCGTAAAGTAGTTGGTCTTGTTCTTTAAAATTATTATTTAACATAATATACGCTAGGTTTTGATCTATGCTAACGTTGGAAATTTTATCATCATCACTGATGATAGCTTCGTTATCAGTATGTTGTTGCAACAAAGTAGTTCCTTCGGCAATGATTTCTCCATTTTGTCGTGTTTGATAGAAATAGTCACCACGCCTAGTTTCTAAAAGGCAACGAGTGGTATTTGTTTTTTCTTTCGGTTTGTAAGCTGCGAAAAGAACATCAAATGTATTAATCATGGGCGCAGTGCATTGAAAGCCTGTCGCCAAGCCTAGTTGAACCGATCTCAAGATGCGCAACTGTGTAAAAGGGGCGGGACCCGCCGTTGTGATAATCCTGTTGAATTTTATTCTTTTAACTATAGATGACAAAAGGTCAAACAATGCAGCTTCTAATTTTTGATCACCACAGTGTAGTATCTGACTTTGTAGGTCGTTTTCAAGCTGATAGGCAATATGTATTTGATTTTTAAACACACAAAAAGCAAGGCGGTTATCGCTGTCCGACACGGCCAAATGTATCTTTTAAGAATCCTTCTTGATAACCTTCTGTTTTTGTTTTCGTTTTTACAAGTTTTTTGTCTGATTCTTTGATTGTTTGGACATTTGCAGATTTCACAAACCCTTTGGCATCAAATATAATGCGTAACATTTTATGTGCCTTTACTTTTGGTTTGGCGATGCTAACGCCTTCTTCAATGAGTTGGACATAATACCACTCTTGGATAAGAGAAGGGTCTGTGGCTGTTGGTGTTCCCAAAGTTTTCAGAACGTCATCTCTTTGCATTTTGCCAACAACTATTTCTTTCTTATATAATTCTAAGTCTTCCCATCCGTAAGAGTTTTCTTCTTTGGCGCAGCTAAGCAATATAAAGGGGATAAAGAGAAGGGTGCTACTCTTCATATATATCGTTGTTTATTTTTCATATGTCTATAGTATACATGATTATGCTAAACTCAGGTTACTTGGATCACAAAAGTGATGAAAAATGCTTGGTATCGGCGCGAAATTTCCTGATTTTAATGTAACGGCAACGGTTGGTAACGATATTGCACATGCCTTCAGTAATATCACAGAAAAAAGTTATCCGGGAAAATGGTTGATTGTGTTCTTTTGGCCAAAAGATTTTACCTTTGTTTGTCCAACAGAAATTGTTGGATTTTCAGATTTGTATGAACAGTTTGCAGAACGTAATGCCCAAGTTTTGGGCGCCAGTACGGATTCAGAATTTGTTCATTTGGCATGGCGTCAGCACAATAACCATTTGTGTAATTTACCATTCCCCATGTTGGCTGATGTTAAAAGAGATTTGTCTACAGCATTGGGAATTATTGATGCCACAGCGGGTGTTGCGCAGCGCGCCGCTTACATTGTGGATCCAGAAGGTATAATTCGTTTTGTAATGGTTACAGATTTAAACGTGGGACGTAATCCTAAGGAAGTTTTACGCGTTTTAGATGCATTGCAAAGTGGAGAATTGTGCCCGTCCAGTTGGGAAAAAGGCCAAAAAACATTGAAGGTTGGGTAATGCGACGTTTTTGGATAGTTTTTCTTGGTCTTACAAGTTGCCTGCCAAAACCCGTGACGGAAGAAGAGGAAATAGCGAGAGCTAAAGTAGAATTAGAAAAAAATCCCGGACGTTCTTACGCCTATACGCCACAAAAACTAACCCAAGAAGAGGTTAGGCAACAAATGAGTAGAAGTATTCAGAACGAGGCAGATCACATTGATGAAATGACAGCCATTTCTTCCCAATACAGGAGTGGTTGACGAAGTTAGCTCGTCATTCTTTCCTGCGTTGGTTTATTTAAATGATTTTTATAGATCTGAAGATGCTATTTATTCTTTTACAATTGTCCGCATATCGGCATAAATAGCACGTTCTAAAACTCGAGTTTTTTCTATAATTTTAAAAATCTGATCGATATTATTTTGTGTATCGATACTTTTTTGGTGTAATTTTTTTTGTACCGCTCTCACTTGCTTCATAAACTCGTCCAGTGGTTCGGCGTTCATTTGAACGGTTTTCACGTTGGCAGCAAGATGGCGAACGATATCCAAAATATCTTTAAAATGTTTATTTAAAATATCATGTGCAATGATGTCAGCATAACCTTGGATGTTAATAGGAGATTCATTGCGATGATAAGCTGACATGATATTGATTATCTTTAAGATGGGAACCTGGCATTCTTCAATCAGATTTTTTTCAATATCATTCAATGGTGTGTCGGAATAAATTTTAGATTCAATACTTTCAAGTAATAAGCGTATTTGTGTGGCGTGATTTTCATTGGGTCCAATGGTGCGTTCTACCTCTTTCACAGTAAGGCAGCGACTATCGCTACAGGTATATACCCGTGTTTTCCCTCCTTCAGCAAATGCATTGAAAAAGTCGTCATCCAATCCCATAGGTGGAAAGATATGAACTTTACCATCAATCACGACGACAGTTCCCGTAATTGACATAATCGTTTCTTTTAGCTTTGTATCCCAGTGCGTATGTTTGCTAATTATGTCCCAAGCGACGTTGTATGATCCGTACATTAAATCCTTATGGCTTTGTCTTAATGTTTCAGCGGCATCGCGTCTGGTTGTTTCATCTTTTCCAGCTTCACCACATTTACGTTTTCCAGCCACCCAATCCGTTATTCTTCCTTGTTGAGCGGACAATAATGTACATGTTTTTTGATGGATTTGACTTGTTCTGGGAGCAACCGCACCCACTAAAGCTGCTGCGGCTTCACAAGAGTTTATATTTGATAAGTTCACTTTCTGTGCCATGTCAGTTAGGTATTTTAAAGTGGTCGCTATTTGTGGGGAAACTGTTTCCAATGCGAGCGCAAATGCATATGATTTAGCAGATCGTCCGACATTTTTCATGAATTCAATAAATTCTTGGGTATCAATGTAATTTACACCTCCCAGGAAAACATCGATTCCACTGCAATCAGCTTTAAGAACAGGACTTTGTATACTAAGTGGTTCCAAGCGTTGAACTTTAATTCGGCGCTTTTTACTACCCAAGGAAAAATGACCCGCTAATTGATTTTTATAGTGAGAGGCGCCTGTATCATTTTTCAGGACAGCATGGGTGAATAGGATCCATATCATTCCTGCTTTCTGTGTTTTTGTATGATTTGTTCAACTTTTTCTATGCATTGGTTTAAATCATCATTGACAATGACGTTGCCATAGGATTGTGCTTCTTCCATCGTTTTTTTTGCTTCAGCGAGACGTTTTTGTATGGTGTCCTCAGGATCTTGTTTTCTTGCGCGCAAACGTTTTTCGAGTTCTTCTAAGGAAGGTGGGGCAATGAAGATGCTGAGAATGTTTGTATGATGCTGTCTTAGGTTTAGCAATCCTTGGTAATCTTTATTAAACACAATATCGCAACCTTGATTTGCTAGACGTTGGACTTCAGATTTTAAAGTACCATAAGAATTTCCATATACAACGGCATGTTCTATAAACTCTTTTTGATTTAGATGTTTTTCAAAATCACTGGATGAAAGAAAATAATAATCTTTCCCATTAATTTCCCCAGGTCTTTGGGGTCGCGTTGTTACGGAAATGGCAGTACATAATTTAGAATCACGTTTTAATAGCGCTTCAATTATAGTCGTTTTACCTGAACCTGATGGGCCAGAAATGACTATAATCATATTTTTCGCATTTTGTTTGGTTTGCATTTTTTTCTCCATAAACTAATATTTTGTCTATGTACTTTATAATGTTTGCTGAATCTATGGTTTCCGAAGCCAGTAGTGACGAAATATAAAGAGTCTGATTTTTGGGGTTCTAAAACAGCTTTAATAGATTCTTCACTGGGGCAACAAATTGGTGTAGGTGGGAGACCACAATATTTATAGCAATTGTAGGGAGAGTCGATCATCATATCAACTTTTCGCAGGCGATAACCTCCAGCTACTCTCCCTTTTGTAATGGCATAGATAATGCAGGGATCTGCTTGTAACTTCATGCCTTTTTCGAGACGATTTAGAAACACGCCAGCGATAATAGGACGTTCGTTCGAAAGTTTGGATTCCCGTTCCACAATGCTGGCCATAACAAGGACATCGTGGGGTGTTTGAAGTTGCGGATTTTTTTGTTTTGTGCACAATTCTTCGAGCTTTTCTATCATTAATTTTTGAAGGCGTGTAACAATTTCAGAACGTTCTTGTCCTTTATTATAATTTAAAGTTGTGGGGAATAAAGACCCCTCTTGTGGAATGATTGTGAGAACTCCTTTTAAGTGGGGTGCTTTGTTGATGAGTTGAACGATTTGAAAAACTGTTAAACCTTCTGGAATGGTAAGACGATGAACGATGCTATCTCCCTTTGTAAATTTAATAAAAATATCAATCGGAGAAATGCCAGCAGGTAATAAGTACTCTCCTGCGCAAATATGACTCCTTTTTCCCGTCATGAGAAGTCGAATTAAGAAGAAGCCATAAAATTTTTCATAGCCCATTCTGAATAAGTCGTTTTGGATTTTGAACGCAGAGGTTCCTGGGGTAATTGTATAATAGCTATCTTCAGCTGGTTCTTTAGGGTACCACCAAATTATAAAAATAATAGGCAGGATCCAAAGAGACTTCTTCAACTAATTTGACTCTGTATTTTCGGAAATTTCAGGGGACGCAGGGGCTTCTGTTTCCTGGATAGGGGCTATAACCTGTTCAGTTGTGGCCGTTGGATTTTGAAGGGCATAAACTTCGTCTTGTGTTGAGCCAACAACAACAGTAATATCGGCTGACACTTCAGGATGAGGGAGTATGCGAACTGTGTATATACCTGTTTCAGAAATAGGTTTTGGCATAGCAATATGAGCACGTTCAACCATATGTCCTTTTTCATGCAGATAATGGGCTAAGTCGCGGACAGTGATTGACCCATATAATTTTCCGTTTGATTGAGCAGCGGCAACAATTTCCAGTGTAAAACCACGCAGGGTTTCGGCTTGTTTTTCAGCTATTACTTTTTTCTCCGCATTTTTAGTTTCATATTCGGCCTTTTTGGTTTCAAAGATTTTTTTGTTTTCTGTTGTGGCACGTAAAGCCTTAGATTTTGGTAACAAATAGTTACGGCCATAGCCATTTTTAACAGTTACTTCTTGGCCAATATTTCCGAGATTTCGTACCCGTTCTAATAAAATAACGCGCATAATTTTTTACAATTGGTTGATAGATTCTAGCTCAACATTAGCATACAATCAGCGGAACAGGATAGTGTTTCATCGATATAAATATCACCGTGTAGTTTAAAGATATTACCTTTTCTACGTAGCAGTTTAATATGGCAAGTCAAAGTATCACCAGGTTTTGCAACGTATCTGAATTTTGCTTCCGCTAAGGACATTAAATAAACACTCTGTTGCGAAGAAGGTTGGTTGTTTGAATATGTGATAAGGAAAGAGGCTGTTTGTCCCATAAACTCTAAACTTAAAACACCAGGAAAAACGGGGTTGTGAGGAAAATGTCCCTGAAAATACCAAGTGTGAGGTTCTAGGCGCAATATTGATTCTGCGGTTTCAAATTCCTTTATGTTTGTTATTTGATCGATGAGTAGAAATGGGGGTCTATGTGGAATGAACTGCTGGATAATATCTTGGTTAAACACGGTTTTTCCTTAGGCGAGCAAGATTATATATTTGGCGTTTGAAAATACTAGCTTCAACAGCGGGGCTACCAGCCATTTGTGTATAGGAGAGAACATCATGGGCAACGCCACTTTGGGCAGCAATCTGGGATCTCTTTCCAATAACTAGATGTCCAGCTATGCCGACTTGTCCACCTATAATTACGTCGTTTTCAATGATAGTGCTGCCGGCGATACCTGTTTGGCTAATAATGGTAGCATTTTTTCCAATTTGAACATTGTGTGCCACATGAATGAGTCCTCCTAGTGATGTATGGTCTTCGATTACGGTGTCTTGTAGGCTGCCCCGATCTATTATTGTTTGTTGGCCAATGTTAACGTTATTCCCAATTCGTACACAGCCAAGTTGTGGGACGTATATTTTGCCCTTACTGTCATAATCAAAACTTAGACTTTCATCACCGATGATTGCGCCGGAGTGAATACAGCAATTTTGTCCAATAAAAGCGTGTTCAATGGTTACATGTGCACCGATTGTAGTATTATCTCCGATATGAACGCCCGGACCAATAACACTGTAAGGACCTATCTTCACATTTTTTCCAATAACAGTATCTTTTCCCAAGAAATACCCTTCTTTTGTAAACTGTCCTTCAAATCTTTCATAAACAGGTGAGTAGGAAAAATGTAATATTTCAGCCAAGGCCCGATAAGGTGTTGATGTAATTAAAGGAATTGTTGTTTTAGGGGTTAATTCAAGATAATCAGGTGAAACGAAACATGCTAGGGCGCGCGTATTTTTTAAATCATTACAATATTTTGGATTATGAAAAAAAGACACTTCAGACTCAGAGGCATCTTTTAGTGTTCCAAAGCCTATAACGTGCGCGTTTTTTAGATCAGGTATGTGAATATTACAAGTGGCTGCGATATCAAGAAGTGTTAATTCTTGCTTGATTTTAAAGAATGGATTCATAGGATTTATAAAGTTTATCCTTTATTTTATTACATGATAAAAAAGTTACTATGGCGTAAATATATTGCCAAGTAAGTGAAAATTGTTTCACAATTTAATAAAGTTTTAATTATTTTGCATCAAAGTGAGATTTAGAAAAACGAAACCATTACGTGTTGTTAATATCCCGAATAGACTCTATATTTGTCTAACCCTTTTATTTTTAATGTTTTGCGTAAGCGGTCTGGTATCGGGAGTTCAACAGCTACATCAGTATGCCCTGAACACACGTAATCATTTTACGCATTCTATCTATATTAATTTTCCGGACCACAACGTAGAGCATTTTGCTGATTTGAATTCATACGCCGATACGATTATGACAGGACTTCAAAAAATCCCGGGTATTAAAGAGGCTCAGTTGCAAAAAGTTTCCGCGCCTTTTGTTGATCAATATGCTTATCAAATGATTGTAGATATTATTATTAGTGATGAGTTACCTAATCTTATGACGCGTCTGAGTCAGTTTTGTAATTCTAGAAATTTAATTTTACAGGGTGTTGGAGAATGTCCTGTTTTTGCGGAAAAAGTTAATTTCTTTATTATGTTAATTGGCCTGGTTTTAATTGCTGGTATACTTTATTTCTTTATGACTTTGCTTAATTTAGCTTTGTTTCACGAAAGGCAAAAAATTCATACTCTCCAGTTAATGGGGGCTCCATCTCATATGATCGGGTTACTGTTCAGCCAAGAAGTGAGGCGACTAATCATAGGTATGGGAAGTTTTGTGATGCTTATTATGTGTATTGCTTATGGTATTGTTTATTGGCAAACGCCAACAAAAGTTGCTTTTTGGCAGCAACATGTTTTGTATTTGAATACGGTGGTTATCCCATTATCTGTTGGCTTATTTACTTATTTGTTAACCAGAGTTATATTGTATCGCGGAGTTTGTAGGTTTTAGAACTTGTTTTCATGAGGTTTAAAATTCATAAAAACAGCTTCTTAATCGCTTGAAGCCTCTCCTTCTACTGTTTGATCATTTTCACTAGAAGCATCGTTTGGTATTTCAGAATTGTCTTCCGCCTGTGATTTATATATTGCTTCACCTAATTTCATGCTGGCTTGCATTAAAGCGTCTACAGCTGATTGAATCGTATCTTTATCTTCACTATCTAGACACTCTTTGAGTGTTGTTACTTTTTGACGGATAGTATTAACCTCTTCCTCTGAAATTTTTGCACTATGTTCATCCAGTTGTTTTTCAGTTTGATGAATCATACTTTCTGCATGATTTCGTATTTCAATCAAAGCGCGACGCTTCTTATCTTCTTCGGAATTTTGTTCTGCTTCTTGCACCATACGGTTAATTTCATCTTCTGTTAGACCGCTGCTAGCTGTGATAGTGATATGCTGTTGTTTACCGGTGCCTTTATCAGTTGCAGATACATTCAAGATACCATTTGCATCGATATCAAATGTTACCTCAATTTGGGGCATACCACGTGGTGCTGAAGGAATGCCATCAAGATTAAATTGTCCTAGCAATTTATTGTCCTTCATCAACTCGCGTTCGCCTTGTCCAACAACGATGGTAACGGCTGTTTGACCGTCAGCTGCTGTTGAAAAGACCTGGCTTTTCTTTGTAGGAATAGTAGTATTTCGGTCGATTAATCGGGTAAATACCCCCCCTAGAGTTTCGATGCCAAGGGATAAAGGGGTGACGTCCAGTAAAAGAACATCTGTTACATCGCCTTTAATAATACCACCTTGGATAGCGGCACCCATGGCGACAACCTCATCGGGATTAACGCCAGTATGTGGTTCTTTGCCAAATAATCCTTTTACAAATTCACGGACTTTAGGCATGCGGGTCATACCACCGACCAAGATTACTTCGCGGATTTTATCTTTAGAAATTCCTGCATCTTTCAAAGCGTTAAGGCAGGGTTGTTTTGTTTTTTCAATTAAAGGTTTAACGAGCTCTTCTAAACGTGCGCGTGTTAATTTGAACTGTAAGTGTCTTGGACCAGATGCGTCGGCTGTAATAAAGGGGAGATTGACTTCTGTTTCCATTGAAGATGACAATTCAATTTTTGCCTTTTCAGTAGCTTCTTTCAAACGCTGTAGAGCCAACGTATCTTTACGTAAATCGATCCCTGTATCTTTTTTAAACTCATCAGCAAGTAGGTCAATGATTTTTTGATCAAAATCTCCACCACCAAGCATCGTATCACCATTGGTTGCTTTTACCTCAAAAACACCATCAGCGATTTCAAGAACAGATACGTCGAATGTACCGCCACCGAGGTCATATACAACAATATAGCCTTCTTTGTTTTTTTCTGTATCAATACCATAAGCTAAAGCAGCAGCAGTGGGTTCATTGATGATACGCAAGACATCTAAGCCTGCGATTTTA
>DAHXKW010000120.1 GCA_027366195.1 Alphaproteobacteria bacterium
AGAAATGGGAATTTCTACTGGTTTCAGAATTGTAACTGTTTTTGTGATGACTTTTGGTTGTGATGGGATCATCCACAACAAAAAAGACAATAAAAAAATGATCCAACTGAGACGCGGAATTTTCATACAAAAAACCATGCTACCAGAATAGAAGATTTCATTCTAGCAGCATGGTCAATCACTGTCAACAAACTGAAAAGAAACTATTCAGCTATCATTCATTTTTCAATCCGCGCCCACTCTTTGAGAATGACCGATACCTAATTATTTATCCTCAACATACCAATACTTAAAACCATCCACAGTTTTGTTAAATTCATTGATTATTTTCAAAAAATTCAAGACGCCTTCCGTTTCATCTATGCCAGCTACAGTATAGGTTAGAAACGGGCTAATCTCCCTTGTTGTGATATTTTCACGAATATATTTGAAGGTATAAGTGCTCATTTTATGAACCTCGATGAATTCTCTTGGAACGTTCTTCACATTCTTCTTTAAATTTCAAAGAACATTTTTCGGAACAAAAAAGGTAAGAAAAATATAATCCAACTGATGCGTGGTATTTTCATGATAAAATTCCATGAACACAGAATAAAAGTATCAATTCTGACATCATTAGAATGCGATTGTCAATAGGGCACTTTACTAATTTAGAATCTGTTTATCATTCAACGTACCAGTATTTGAAACTTTTTACCGTTTGATTAAACGAATTAATGACTATTAAAGCTTTGAACCACGCATCTTTTTCGTCAATGGCTTCTACCGAAGATGTTGAAACTGGGCTAACTTCTTTAGTTTTCATATTTTCTCGAACATATTTAAATGTATATTGCATAACTTATTTCCTGTATATTCTTTTAAATCTTTCGTCGCATTCTTCTTTAAATTTCAAAGAACATTTTTCGGAACAAAAAGGAAAGAAAACATTTTCATCCCAACGCTTGACATATTTATCGTTACAAATAGGACAGGTATAAGTCTTGGCTTCCACAGCGTTTGCCTCTAGTTTGCATCTGTCCGTCTATACTATCATATCAACGGACAGAAACGTCTATCGTTGTTTAACTCTGGTTCAGAATGTTGGTGGTATAGTTCGCTGCCATCTATAGAGAGAAGGGCCATGAATGCTATTATAGACATTGAAAAAGAATTTCAAAAAGAATTTTATTTTATTGCAGAAGATTTTTTACGTTCTCTGGCCGAGAAGGATCTGAAATTGCGAAGAGACCAATACACCATCAGAATTTCTGTACAAAACAATGGTGAATATGGTCAAGTTATGATGCACACGGACAAACTTTTTATTGTCCTTAAACACAATGTTTACGATAAAGAGTTAGAAATTTTTTGTCGTAAATGTTCTTGCACATATGACAGTCCTGACAATCCTTATTTTTATTTTGAAATGTCTGAATTGGAATCGGAAAAGGGATATAATGATTTTTTAAACAAGTTGAACGAATTGTCACAGTAGAGAGAACTTGTATGTCCATTGTTTACATTAAAAAATATTTAGAAGAAAAAATCATCCAATATAGTGAGAAAACAAACTATTATTTGGGGATTGTGGAAAAAATGCAAAAAGAAGGAAAAGAAAAATTTGTTAATTTACCGTTGACAAAAGCAAAAGAATGTGCTCATTTCAAAAGAAATTTTGAGATGCGATTACGCG
>DAHXKW010000124.1 GCA_027366195.1 Alphaproteobacteria bacterium
CAATTGATAACCAGCAGGATAACAAAGGCCTCAGGGCGGCACGTTCTGCCGGTTTCATAGTTAAAAAAAGCCATCCAGGCTGTTGTGGATTTGTTAGTTGGTCGTTCTGTATCCAATTTCTAATGCTTATCGGTTCAGGATAGTTTTTATTAAGATTTTTCAAACAAGAAATATGCGAAGATACATTCATCCGAATACTCGTGGCTGTTTTTTCAGATTGAGGGTCAAGCAGGCCTGCAGCGCGTGTGTGGATGAGTTTTTTATGAAGTGCTTTTAAGGGAATAGTATTTACTAATTCTAGTAAAGTTTTTACAGTTGTATTCTTATCTTTTTTAAGTGTAATTAAAATTTCCGATAAAACTGTTTTAGCGGATTCAGTCCAAAAAGGATCTGGGCTGATTTGTGGGATAAGGCTGGCAGCGAGTTCATCATAATGATATTCCTGTTGACATTCTCCCCAGAGATCCCAGCCAGGGAAGCGTTTATCAAAGGGATTCATAAGAACGTCAGTCGCGGGGTCATAGTATTGTGCGACAAATTCGCCTGTTGTATCGAGAATTACCGCTTTTTGATCACGTATTTGATCCATAATGTGTTTAAATGTATTGCTTTTACCACAGCCTGTTGTTCCCGTTATGAGTATGTGCTGTGTTTCGGTGTCTTTAATCATGGGTACATCCATTAATTTGACATGTGAGGCGTCATTATTTTTCTGAATTAATCGAATGACATCTTTAGTTGGTTGTATAACTGGTCCTGCTAATGTCATTTTTTTATGGGCATTAATACCTTGTCGATTCCAAATAATAAAAAACAAAGTGAAAGTTGCCATGCCTATAGCCACAGAAATATAAAAATAAGTAAGTAGTTTTTGATGGATCCAGCTAAGAAAAGGTTTGGTTCGAAAAATCCAATCGCCTATGGTTGCGTGGTTAAAATGTTCTTGTGGTCCCCAAAGCCAGTGTAATAATTGTACATGGCACGAAAATATATATCGATCAATGTGCTTTTCCTCAAATGTGTAATAGCACAAGATGATAAAAATTATGGCGGATGATATCAATGCTAAAAAAGTGGCTAGTCGGATAATCTGCCCCAGCATACGAAAACGATGTAAAAATGTTTGGCCACCTTGTGTGACGGGTTGTGAGAGTCTCATTGTTTATTTCCTTTCTTTTTTGGGATGAAGCGTATAAAGGGCGGCTGTGATTTGTTCTGTATATTGTTGTTCAATACGCAGGTTATGGTTCATTGGGGTTTTTCCTTGTTTGTGCCTGATATTTCTCCTGTGGGATGAGAGTTTTCTTTGCGTATAGATGCAGTGTCAGATTGTTGAGTTTCCTGAGGATAGGTTGTTTGTTTCAGTGTGTTTTTTTCTGAGTGCGTACTTAGTTTACCTATTGAGAAACTTCCGGTAATGTTATCGCAAGCACTGGCAACCGTTTCTGTTACATGTTCAATGATGGGCACTTGCTTATAGGCCCGCCGGATATTTGTTTTCTGCAATTCTTCAGTATATGTTTTTTGTAGATCAGCTGAGGCTATTTGTATGTCTTTTTTTATGAGATTCTGTTTTTGATGAACGCTGCTGTCTTGTGCTTGGTAATCTTTCATTATTGCTGTCTGATGTATAGCCATGTGAGCTTGATTGGCTTGATAATTTTGCTCGACTGCTTTGAAGGACGTGTTATTTGCTTGCTGCGTTTTCATGGTTTTTCTCTGATGATGTGTGTGTTCAACCAGTCGTTCTGAGTTTTTATGAGCAAATGCTTCTTGTGCTTTATGATAGTTATGATCTGTGGCTAAATAATTTGGAATATGCAGGTTTTTTAATTTTGAAGCTACAAATTGCTGTACACCCACTTCGAATTCTCTGGGGTTATGGCGGATCATATAGAGGGTTTCATGGATACCTCTTTCTTTGCCATTGGCTTTTATTTGTTTAGCGAGAAAATTAACCAGTTCTTGACTTTCTTTACGGGTAATACCGATATTTCGACTTTCAACCATATCTGCTAAACGGCTGTATTGTTCTGCTTTTTGTGCATGTAGTTCACTGTGTTGTTGATGCGTTTGCGTTTCTTCGTAGGCTTTTTGAATATTTTGAGAAAGTCTTTGTCCTACGTCATCGTGATGATTGGTTTGTTTATTTATGGCAAAATCTTGGAGCGCTTGATGCGTTTCTGTAAACCCTGATTCTTGGGAAAAACGTTTAGCACTATCATATAATTCGCTGGCAGAAGCCTGTGCGCTTGTTTTATTTATGGTGCTCGCATGAAGTGGGAAGATTTTTGAAATAAACATTTCTTTGGTTGATCCGCCAACTTCAGCCAGGATTTCATAAGCTGTTGAGGCATCGAGGCCAAATTGTTTCCCCCAGGTTTCAGCTTTGTTCCTATTTTCGTGGGCTGCTGTAGCTACGCTTTTTGAGCTGTTGCTAGAAATTGCTTGACTAAAGCTTTCATTATTATCCACGTATTTTACCCATTCTGCGGATTGACGTTCCTGATTTATCAAGCTTGATGTTTGTGCTGTACTTTCGTTTTCAGAAAGGCTGCTGTGTTCTTGCATGCTACGGCGTAAATCGTGGCTGTACATGTCGCGCAGGTCAACTTCAACCGGCAGTTGTGGGAATTGTTCTTGCATAACAACCTGCTCTTTACCGAAAATTGTGCTGGTATCACCGTAATTTTCTCTAAAGTGTCCTGTAGAAAGTGTTGGGGCCAGATTATGTTGAAGCATCGTTTGGTTGTTATATGACAATGTTTCCAGTTGGACATTGCCATAGCTATAATTACCAGTTGTGAGATCTTGTGCTGCACTTTGAGCAGCACCTTGTGCTATGCCGGTGATGGAAGAGGCAACATTGGCTAGAACGGCGACGCCACCTTGTATGAGTGCATAAGATATGAACGGGATACTCAGCGAAGCATAAGCGGCGCAGGTTTGCATATCTAGCGCCAGATTATGTAAGCCCGTAGATGTAAAGAGCGATAATCCACCACCATTTTCTAATCCCGGAATTTGTAAGGCTTGGTGACGCGCAACAGTCATAATACCCGAATTTAAAATCGCATAGAATGGTGGCCATAGCTGAATCCATACCAATAACCAAAGCCATTTGAGAAAGATCTTAAAGCCCATGGGAATAAGCGCAAAAGGAATAATAAACAAGAAAGAAGCATAAATTAAAGCTTCGAGGATACTGCGTAAAATCACAAGCGATTTTGCTGCCAAACCGCCAACAACTTCATAAGTGTTGCGTTGCTGTAAATAAGCCCGTTTAATCGCAAAATTGGTACCAATACCACTAGCTTCACATTTACGTTCTACGGCATCAATGAGGGTATGCATCATCGTTTGCTGGGTGATAAAATCCTGGGTATCATGTGCCATACCGGTGAGTTGCTGATAGAGCAGTGGAAGATGTTGTAATATAGGATTGGCTTTGAGTTTGGTTGTATAAGCGCCCAATAGTTGATCAAGTTTAGCGGTACCATCTCTGCAAGAAACCAGTTCACAACGTTTCCGTCTATCTAGATGCGCTTGACTGTTGTTTGAAGGATCAGAGCGTTTTTTGCAGAAGGAGAACATCCGAACATTAGATGTGTTTTCCTTAATGAGTTTCCAGATGTTGCTGGATTTTTTGAGATCTTCAATAGAATACAGTTCCAACATCAGATCATAGGTGACGCAGTTTTGTACAAACTCCCGCATTGTATCAGCTAAATCTTCATCTGTAATGGCATAACGACTTATTTCAAGCAAATTTTCACCGCCAAAGATCATACCGGTTTTGTTATACATGGGTTGATCCGGTTGATTCGGTTGACCTGGTGTATGAAAGGTTGTTTCAATGAGTGTTGTGACAGCATAGCCGATGGTACTGATGGTTTGTGCGGTACGTGCTAATCCTAAAGGAATGTTATCAACGGTATAAACGCTTCCTAAAGATGAGCCTGATACCAAAACATCTTTGATGGTGATGGACATTGTGGGTATCACACAGATGCACATAAATCCTACCATCGGTATCAACCATTGGAACAGCAGACCATTGAGTGTTGAATCCCAATAAGCTTTAGCGAATGCCCATATCCCACCAACTAAAGCACAAATCATCAAAAGTGGTCTAAATGCGCTTTTCCCACCACCGTTCATGAGCATGGCGATGGCATTAAATACTTTTTCTAACATTTCACCACTACCATAAGCAATAATTTCAGACATCGTTTTATCCTCCCGTGGCCAAAACACGCATGTTGGCAAAAATCGATTGTTCAAGGGTTTGGATTTTTTGTACGACCTGTAAGATTTGATCGACTTTTCTGTGGATTTCGGCATCACGGGCTTGAAGCTTCTTTTCAACCATACGAAGCTGTTGTATATATTTTTCTAAAAGTTCGGCATTAATTTGTGCTGGCCGCGCACTCATAGCGATATGTTTAATCATAGCGACCATATCGCGTATCTGTTGTACAAGAAGATCGTGCGCAATAATATCAGCATAGGCGTAAATACTAATGGGTGCTTTGCCTTTATGGTAAGCAGACATGATGTTGATGATCTTTAGAATGGGTAGGCGTGTATTTTCAATCAAACGTTTTTCATCCTCGGTGAGTGGGGTATCTGTGTAGATTTTTTCTTCAATGCTACTGAGCAGTTCTTTCACTTTACTGATATGTGTTTCGTCTAATTGGATATGACGTTCATCATCAGCTACTAGAAGACATTTGCGCTTGTCATCGCTGCATTGATACATTTTAGCTTGACCGCCTGCTGCAAAGGCATCAAAAAAATTGTCGTCTAGTGCCAATGGAGGGAAAATTTTGATTGGTTTTTCTGGTTCAACAACAATGGTGCCTGTTACTGACATTAGCGTTTCTTTGAGTTTTTCGGGGTGATCCCAAGCACTATTTTTGTTAATAACATACCAGGCGACGTTACAAGCTTCTTGGAGTACGTCTTTCAATTCGTTGCTTTCTGAAGTATTAATGGTTTTTCTTGTATCTGAGCCCTCCTCACAGCCTTTGCGTCCTGACACAAAATCTGTCAATTTTCCTTGATTGCCGGCCATTAGCTTGCAGGTGTTTTCGTGTAGTTTTGTATGACGTGGTACAACAGCACCTATGAGAGCAGCCGCGCTTTCGCAAGAACCAATATTAAGCGCATTTATATCTTGAATCGTTTTGGAAAGGTGCTTAATGCCAGAGGCGATTTGTGGTGAAACTGTTTCTAAAGCAAGATGAAATGCAAATCCTTTGGCGCTACTACCAATATTTTTTAACATTTCAATGATTTCTGTTCCGTTAATAAAGCTCATTGCACCTTGAAAAATATCAATGCCGCTGCAATCCGCTTTGATATAAGGTGGCTGTATGTTGGCGACTTGTGCACGCTTGGCTGGCCAACGTGTAAAAGCACTACCAAGCACAATGTGATGTGCATTCTGACTGGCAATGTAACGGGATTTGGTTGTGTTACTCAGTGTTGCCCAGAGTATGTGCCCAATGATGACCGTAAACAACATCGTTCTTCCTCTAAAATGTAGATGCATGTAAAATGGCGAAACCTTGCCTTATTTTTTTGTTTTCTAGCTCTTTGCGTTCTTCATAATCTTGTTCTTCTTGTGTAACTTTTTTGAAAGGTGGGGTTTTTGGGGATTGAGGTTGCCGTTGTAACTGCGGTTGAGTTTTTTCTTGCTGTGCTTTCTGCGCTTCTTCTTTTTTTTGTTTTTGTTCTTGTTCTTTTTGATAAGCGGTTGTTTCGGGAAACAATTCTTTTGGTAATTGGCAGGCGGTTAGTGTCAGGCACCCTAAACAACTGAAGCCAAATAATAAACCAAGGTGTTTTTTGTCTGTATATGCTGTCTGTTTTGTCATCGTATGTGCTCCTCTAAAAAGTTAACCAAGTTGTCTAATTGTTCATCCGTTATCACTTGCCCATCCAAAAACATCATAGGTAAGGCTTCAAACTTGTGTTTTTGCGTCAAAAGGAGAGCTTCTTTCAGTGCGGTTGCTGAGGGTGGTCTAAAGGGTTTATGCAGGACATCCATACAAGTTTTTAATGTATCTTGTGTGGTGTGATCTGTTTCCATAACGCATTCAAATAGAATGTGGTAGAGAACAGGATCAAGTTCTTCACTACAGCTCATCATGAGTAGTGTTTCTGTATGAACGGGGTAGGGGGCAAACGTAAATCGCAGTTTGCCGGTGTCAACGAATTGTTTTTTAATTGTTGGCCAGGTGCTCTGGTAGAACGTGAGGCAGTGTTCACAGTTCACATCAAAAAAGTTCACCACATGATGCGGGGCTGTGGTTAATCCGTAGGTCAAGTTGTACCTATTTTTATGAATCGTCATAGTGTGCTCTTTGTTTAAATTGGTTTGACCCAAAATAGGTTGAGACGGTTTTTGTTTAAATATACGTACTGTTTTTTGATGGAAGTGTAGCGATGGTTTAAGCAAAATAGTAAAAAGCACACTTGTGCCAATAGTACCTGTCATGATGATTAATGGCCAGTATTTGATGGGTTTGATGGTCATGGTATGATCCTCCTGAGATTTTGTATCATACGTGCTTCAAGTTCATCTTGTGCACGTAATCCGTAGTGTACGATGTGTGGTTGTCCTGTCTTCAATTCAACCATAACCAGAGCAGGTAGGCGTTTTACACCCCATTTTGTTTTGGGTTCCTCGATGTTACCGTGTGTATCCACAACAATAAGTGGTAAGCGATGTTCTTGCGCCATTGTTTTCACGATAGTATGTAGTTTCTGTGCTGCCTGTGTGTTATCGACAAGAAGAACCAGCATAAAATTTTGAGCGATGATTTGCAGCATTTTTTGATGCTGCTGTGCTTGGGCTTCTTTCTGTGCTAGTAAGCCGTAGTATGAGGTGGGATGATCAATTGTATTGTCTAGATCCGGTTCTCGTACTAAGTTTTCAGCCCAAAGGGTGGCAAAGCGTTCACTTCTTTCCATTAGATGTTTTTGCACACATTGGTAGTTGGCAATATTTTGGTGTGTTGGTTGCCACACCGCTTCATCGAGGAGTTCTTGCGCTAAAGCTTTGAGTTCTTTGAGATTTTGGGGTGGTTTTTCATGTGGTGTCAAAGATGGTAAGCTAGTTGAATTTTTTTTAGCTTGATCCGGATCTTTTTTCGTTGTTATGGGTTCTTTGTCATGATAAAAATGCCAACCTTCATCTTTCGTATTAAAAAAACTCGGCCAAACAAAAAGGATGAGACTAAAATAGCTACCAATCATAATACGACCTCTTTTGGTTTATAATGGAATGATGCAAGCTTTTCTTCCATACGTTGCTGAACGTTGGTGGTGTCGGTGGTTTGCGCCCCTTTTTTAGCCGATGACATAATATCATCAAACAATTCTGATAAATCCATTTTCGAAAAATCAAGCTGAGTAATTTCGTCCATAGTAAAACCAGTACAATCTGGTTTTTGTGGTGTGCCGAAGGTTTTACCCAATTGTTTCCGAGCTTCTTTTTGTATAATGGCAATCAATTTAGACGTAAAACAGCAGTAAACATGGGTGTCAGAGCTTTTCCAAAGGACGTCGAGCAATTGATTGGGCATAGATCCCACGTAGTGGCACTTATCTTCAGCTCTGAGCTGCCCGAGTTGTTGTTCTTCAGCATTACAAGCCGTTAGGCCTAAATCGACGGCGAATCCTGCACGTGCAAAACAGCAGTCGTAGAGTACATTGCCCAGAATATTCTTTTTACACTTGTGACATTGTCCTTTAAACACAGAAGGATTTGTCCAATCGGTAACATCTTTTTGGATTTCGGATAAGACTTGTAGCTGTGCCAGACTACTGGCCATATCATCGTATTTTGTAGATTGTCCTTTGAGATTGCCACCATCAATGCAATGAATACCGTCTTGCCCCGCTTGGAAACGTACGGCTGCATGTGTCGAACAGCGATACTTTTTGTGCCAAGAGATGCATTTTCCTTGTGCGTCTGTTTCTGTACAGCGTGCTTCTTGTTCTTCACAACCTTGGCGCCGAAGTTCTGCACATGTGTTTGTTTTTTCTTCGGGAAGAGCTACGATGACTTTTTCCCGCCAACACGGACGATCGTACGATTGACCATAATATGTTTTTGAGGAAGGGCCATCTAGGCAAATCGTTTGAATAATATTATATTGATTGTTCTGGATTTGAGGAAGAAGTTTATAAGGATCCTCAGTAGACCAGTGTTCTCCTAGAAATTTTGTTGATTCATACTGTATGACCTCATAATATCCTGGATCTGTACGCCATTCCCATTGCTCGCAGTTAGGATCGTTGTCTCTGTGCTGTGTACTACTGGTACATTTTTTATAACGTCGTTCAGGTACATATCGTTTTCTGCATGGTTGATGATCGAAATCGAGGTGTAATGTTCTATGGAAAAACTGCGAGGGTGTTCTTGTGGATTCGATACAGTCGATAATTGGGCTTGTTGCTGATGAACGAATTTCTCGAAGGTTAATAGCGGCATTAGGATTCACCGTGACCTGATCACCAATGGCGATGGCTCGATCCACAAGGACATCCCCATCGAGTTTATCGGCTTTATTTTGTGTTCGTCCGTCTAGTGTGGCTTGTACATCGTTATCTACCCGTTCTGCAGGTTTATCACTATGTGGTTGAGAGAGTACAGGGTTGTTTGTTTTTGTGTTTTCTGTTAGAATCTTCTCTTTTTGTTGTATTTCACCGAATGCTTGACCCTCTTGGTTGGCGGCATCCATGCCGCATAAATAAATGATGATGAAAAGTGGTGATAACATAGATTTATCCTTCCTTTCCCGTATCAAAAAATTTAGGTCCCATACAACACTTTTGCTTTTTCCAAAGCAAATAGACAAAATCTTCACCGCTATAGGGGAAGCTTTTGTGTGCTCCCCACAACATGTCACTTTTACCCAGGGGTTCACAGGGTGCATTGACGGGATAAACCAGGTGTGTTTTGTAAATTGTTTTGACAAGATGAATACCGTAAGAGGCTTTGCAAAAGTTATTTACGTTTGGATAGGTTTTGGCGATGCCGAGTCTATGGAACTTTGCCAATAACCGCGTAACCAATAAAGATGAGGCTTGAATCGCGCCCACATGGTGTTCTACAAAACCTGTAAAAGGGTAAAGTGCGCCTAAACAACCAGCGCACCAATGAAAGAGGTTTGTAGGACGATCACGGAAAGACGATGTCATACAATCTACGGTACAACCGAGTTGTACTGGTTTTGATGTATAAAATCCTGCTTCAGGATGTTGTATAAAACTCCATTCATCATCTTGCCAGGTGGGATCGAATTCTGTCATGTAACCAATATCAATGCTACCCTTACTAGCGCAGGTAAAATTGGTTAATATATCTAACCAATAGATCAAAGGATAAATATACCAGTGCACTTGATAGAAGCTAGAACGTGTTGTATCGGATTTGTAATGAATCGTGCCGTGCTTTTTAACGGTGGGTGTACCAATAGAGATTCCACCTAGTCCTACTAAACAATAAGGTGTTCTCGTAACATCAATAAGCCGAAGAGGTTCCCAGAATGATACTTTAATACCAAAATGTGGCGGTAATCCCGGACATATACAGAGTATTGTTTTTGCATAATCTTCGTAGTCTTTGTGACTTGGAGTGACATTAATTCCACCTATGGTTATGGGAAACAAACATGTCCACGAAATATCAGTAAAGGGATTTACAAACTTACCTTGACACTTAGCGAGTAAGATGGCAGAAAGGAACAGGATCATGGTTATAGTACCTCCTGTTGTATCGTATTTCTGGGTGCCTTAGCGCACACCGTCATTCCAAACTGTAATAAACGCTTATGTTGTTTGGCGGTCAATGCGTTGTTGCTGCTTCCATGATCCTCTCGCCGTTGTTTGTCTGATCGTTGCGGTATAGCTGCTCTACTACGCTGAGTGCTATCGAAAGACAGGGCGGCGTTGTATATGGCGTATGACATGTGGCTCAGAGTGACTCCTTCTCTGATGCGATTTTTGCCTTTGTATTCACCTTCACAGTTGATATTGAGAATGATACGGTAACGCAGGATCATGGTTGAGTGCCTCATTTTTTCTCCAAATGGTTTGTGTTTATCGTATTTGTGGTTTTTTCTCCAACACACGCCTGCCCTTGTGCGATCACATAAGCTAGTGAGACATTACCGTAATAGATCTTCTCTGGACTTATTGACGTATCACGGTGGCCATGATCCTGTTTTTGTGCTGTTGTTGTGTGCGTTTCTTTTCTTTTTTTGCGGACTAAAAAAGCAGGTACAGCGGTGATGTGATACCGATCAAACAGTACAGGGTCTATATTAACAGGACAACCGTATTCCATGATTTTTTGTGCCAATGTTGGGAAGCTATTGTTGGGTAGCCCACGTATCACAAATTGAATGGGTTGTTTTAGTCTTTGTGATTCTTGCCAAAGACCTTGCCAGACGGCCTTGGGAACACTGTAAGACATAAAGGCAATCAGAGGGGGTTGCGCATTATTAGACGATAGTTGTGTTGTATCTACAGCTGAATTCTGATCTTCGTGTCGATTGTCTTTGGGTAATGAGGAAAAATTGTCCTCTGTAAATGTGGTTTTTTTTGTTTGTGTTTTTTTGTCGCCATTTGTGAAAGTTTTTGTAGATGTGTGACAGCATGCTGTGTTGCCTTGAAGTTCATCGACAAAAGCCTGAATTTCTTCTGGTGTTGGTTTTTTTAAGGTACTAGTCCACTGTTCTACAGGTTTAATCATACGATCAACCATCGGATTGTGTAGAAGCTTATTTTTTTCACTAGTGGATATGGCAAAGAGAACGACAAATAGCTTCATGATAACGCCGCCTTTTTCTTTTGTTGTTGGCCGTTACCATAAATCACAAGTGTTCTTGGGCTGCTGGAATAAACTACAAAATCTTTCACAAGTTTTTCTATGAAAACTTTCAGATTGTTTTGATAATCTACAAAATCTTTCACTTGATCGACAAAGAAGCTGACGGTATAAGATGTCATGGTAATGCGACCTCCTCACACTTGAGTTGGTTGTGGTCTTGGCAAATCACGGCTGGGAAAGTCGTAATGCCAAATTTGGCACACAGGATACCGCCTTGATCAAAGTAGAACGGAATAGCCTCATCTTGAAAACGTTCCTCAAGTGCAATGGGTGAGCCACTTACCAGTATAATCTTTGATTTTGGTTGTTGGCGTGCCCATTCGATTTGTTTCTGGTTTGTTCCCAGTATGAAAACAAGTTGTGTTGATAATGTGCGATGTTCTAGAGGATTGTATGCCGTACCTTTGGCAACCAGTATTTTGCCTTTATGGTCAATAATATCTCGATCGAGTGTGACGGTAGGGTCAATGTACCATATGCGATTCTTTTGGCATTTTGCGGTGTCTGGAAAAATTGGTTTAGGGTTTTTGATAGAATTGATAATGCGGGCTTTCACCTCTTCTTCGGCCTTTTTGAGATCTACCTGTTTTAAGCGTGTTTTCATAAATTCAATGAGGCTGGTTTCAGCAATGGGAAACGTGGTACCTAAGGTGACTATGGCTGCTGTGATCATAAGTTCACCACGTTGTTTTTGGGTTTGTCCTCATCCTCATGAGTTGCACTCACACTTGCTACCTCATACGTTTTCTTATGGGGCACTCCATGCTGTACCGTGCTTTCTTCATTACGTATTTCTTCCCTTTCTTTTGTGTTTTCTGTTGCTTCCTTATGTGCTTCCGCACTTGCCTCCTTATTGAGGGCACCTCGTTCTTGAAGCACTTGATTCAGGGCATCAGCCATACCCAATCCTTGAGCCCTATAATATTTAACGCGTTCATAATCCGCAGCTTTAGTGGAGTACAGAAGCCCTGAGAATGGGTCAAGGTGAAGTTGCAATGTGGCATACCCATCTTGGGTGTTATAGATGAGAACTTCACTGTATTCACCAGATCTTGTCCTCAAACTTTTTAAGGCGGTTTCTAAACTAGCATCCATAGCCAAGCGTTTGTTTTCTTTTAATCGTTCAATAGAAGATGATTTTTGTGACAGCAAACACATCCAGTCACTATTCTCATAGGCAGCCATGGCACCCTGGGTTTGATAAAAGTCTTCAATACTCTGGGTCCCAATAACAAGAGAGCCATTGTATTTGCGTAGCCTTCTAGCCAGTGTTTCAATAAAAGGACCTGTTTGTGAACCTCTGAGTAGGTCCCACGCTTCATCAATACAAATATGAAACGGTGTTTTACGATCACCCAGGAACATCTGACTACTGATAGTCATGATGAACATCTGTAGGACAACACTTTGAAGGTCTTTCTTTTCTTTGAGTTCTTCAAGTTCAATCACAACCATAGGGTTCATGAAGTTGACGTTGTTTGCGCCTTCAAAGTATTTGCCGTAAATGCCGTCTTTGGTAAACGGGGTGAGCATGGTACCAAGACGTTTAGCCGCCTGTTCTGGTTGCGCTAATAACCAGAGGCTTATATCTGTAATGGTTGCTTTCTGCCCTTTTTGATCAAACGCAGCCCGAATGGCTTTTTCAATAAAGGCGTTATCATAATCATCGGTACTTTGCGTGGGCGCGGCCATCATCGCGACCAGGGATTTCATCATGGCAATCATGTCACCTTGGATCTCGCTATCGTTGAGTGGTACATTTGAAAAAGGGTTGAGACACAACTGTGTTTGTTTTTCAAAGGCAATAAATTGTCCTTCAAGTAATAAGCAGGTTTTTTCAAAAGAACGCCCCACATCGAGAACAAACACTCTTCCACCAAGGCGCAATGTGCTTACCAGTAGTTCTTGCATAAACACAGATTTACCCGAACCACTGCGCCCCACAACAATGACGTTGTAATTACCGCTGCTGGCATCAAATGGATACCAAAATAGCAGTTGGCCCCTTCTTCCTTTTAGTGGCATTCCGGGTGTGGGTGTGCCACGCCATTCACCCATAATGGGTAGCATACTAGCGGCTTCTCCTGATAAAGTGGTTTTGAGTAGGCCAAATCGCCTCAGTTCTCGAACATACTCTTGATTCCAGATCATGGGCATGAAAGAACGGTACTGACAGCCATGTAAACAGGTGTTTTCATCTAAGCTAAAATGTTTAGACCGAAAGACACTCTTTACAACTGCATCAGATCGATCCAATTCTGCTGCTTTATCCCAGAATCCCACAGAAAACTGTGTCCACAGAAGTTTTTCACCCGCATAGATCTGTCGTCTGGCGTGGTGTGCATTTTGTAGTTCACGATCTAGCTGAGGAATCGCTTTCATGAGTTGAGAAGATCGCCCTTGATGTTCAATAATCTTCATCTTCTGAAACAAGGCATCCTGCGATTGTTCTTGGGGGAGAACATGAAGACCATAGTGCAAAATAAATGGACACGGAATTTTGAGCCACTCGTTAAAACCATCACCAATAAGCGAGCCCATACCACACAGGGCCCAATCATCGGGAAAACCATTAACGGTATACGTCCGTAAGCCTATAGCACCCTCGCACAGCGAAAGTCTATGTTCTTCTAAGTCTATTCTTGTTTGATGCGACATGATTTGGTGAGAGAGCAGTTCATGCGTGTTCCAGTGTTTCTGTGTCATGTGATGATCAGGTCTAATGTTATACAGGCGATCCATGAGTGAGAGTAATAAATCTGGTGTGAGAGATCGACAGTGAGGTAGGGTTTTAGTTAAGTGCGATCGTATTTTCTCCAATTGCTGAAGTGGGCCAAAAGCATCACGTGTCCCCGGCAGTACGACGGATATAATACAACGAAAGTTTACACAGCGTGGCCAGGGAGAGAGATGCTGAATTCGTCTGTGGCTCAGTTCTCGAAGGAGGGGCAGATCGTAGATTTGTGCATTCTGCCAGTGCTCGAATAGTTCCTTTGTGCCAGGATCAGCGAACAGCATGACTTGCAGGCTACACCCTTCAGGTAGAAGTTCTTCCAATAAAGCTTGGAGATCTTTTTGAATAGTATCATCAATGCCAGGGTAGGGGGCAATTTCACAAACAAAACCTATGTTACCCTTATGGTTTTGGCCTTTTTGTTCATAGCTGTAAATATCTTTCAAATGGTCATAGTGTTCATACGGAATATACGTATGGAAAGAGAACAATCCATCTTTCCAGGTTGTTTTTTGAGAAAACAGATGATCTAAACGATTTTTAAGCTGATCCATGGCCGTGTTCAAGAAGTTCATATATTTGTACCTGATAATGTGACGAGCCCTGCCTCTATGCATTTACCTGTTTCGTCAGGGAGGTTTGTCATAAATACTTGGAACTTTTGCGGCTGTTTTGCGCCTGCCATTACATCGTCCCCACGGTGCTCTTCACGAATGCTGGCTGTAACGGCATCAAGAGTTTGGTTGGGTAATCCCAGCTGAGCGGGTGATTTATGGTTATTGCTGTGCGCACTGCAACCCGCTAAGGAAAGCAGCGTTGTGATGATGAGTAATTGAATCACGATGTTTTTGCGTTTCATTGGTTGTTTTGTCATGGGTGTACTCCTTGCAATGGTGTTGGTGCTGTTGTAACGCCAGAAAATATAGACTCTGTACCGAGATTTGATCCCTTAGTAAACACAATGTGAACGACCCGTCCCGCATTAATTTGTACAACAGGTTGGAGCTGTTCGGCGCGTTTGATGTAGTAATCAGCCAGTTTGTCAAAAGCGCCACCACCAAGGTTGAGCCCGCCTATATTGCCGCCACCAGTATTACCGAGCCCTCCCAGGCTTTGGAGGTTGTTTCTGGCAGAATCAGGTCCTGTGATGACGTTGTTTTGAATGCCACCACTGTTGAGTTTGGCGGATAAGGTATCGTTTAACTTGGCTGTAGCAAAGTTCTGTGCCACATGGCCAATACCACTCAGTAGTCCCACAATGACGGCGCGACTAATCATACGACCAGAACGATCGACCACAAGTCCCGCAAGACCATTTTTGCCGTCTTCCCCCGTTACGTAGCCAGATACATCAGTTTCTACAATTTTTCCGGTTCTGCTATCCACGCAGCTCATCTTTTCAAGGCGAATAAAAGCGCGTTCGCTCGATAGATCACCCACAGCGGATCCAATCATATGGCATCGTTTGAGATGTGAACAGGCGTTGTTAGGAAGATGTCCTTCGCCCAAAAGACGGAGTAAAGCGGGTTGTGGATCAGCAGATACATTTACACCAACACCGACATCCACAGCACTCAGTAACACCGCTTTGACATAGCTACCTGGTGGCACTCTGGTTTTAATGGTGTATAGATTACCTTGGAGGGGGAGTTCGTGTTTCATTAAAACAGCGTAGGGCGGTGTGGTTGGTTTAGTATTGATTCCTTCGTCGTCTTTTTTATCTTTTTGTTGATCATCGAGCTGTTTTTTAAGCAAGGCCACTTCTTCAGCCAATTTGGCAAATTCTGGATTCGTATTATTATCAAGAGACAGCTGTGTGGCTTGTTTGTGAAATGCTTTTTCAATAACATCAAGCTTTTTTCCCTGGAGTTCTGAATTTCTACTGATTTTCTGCATCCATAGTTCGTTAGATTGAACTGTTGCGCCGGGTGTTTTGATGGGGCCTATATCTGTTTGATCAACGATTGTTTTAGTTGGTTGTGTTGATTTTGATGGCGCTAACACAAGGTACATAATAATTCCCATAACAAGCGCTGTTGCGATGCAAGCCAGGAGTAGGCGTTTTTGTTGATCGTGGAGGTTCATACGGGTCTCCTTTGCCTTAAAATGGCGACAGTCACGGGTCTTTTTCCACGAACAATGCGGTCAGATAGCCACACACCACAAATTGATGTATGATCTAGGGCTGTTTTTGTGTGTGTATCTAATGATGTAAACAGGTTATGGCGGAGTTTATATTGGCAGTAGGGTTTATGCCCTACCAGATCATAATAATCCACCACAAAAGGAAAATGTGGGGAGAGAATTCGGTGTGTGAGTGTCATGGTGCCCCAACCGAGATTGATGGTTTTATTCATACCGCTGTTCTCCTCATGATGACCTTCTTGAATAATGCAGTTTTCTGTTTTGCCGGCTAGAACGTCATAGAAAAATTGCTGCGCGTCTTTACGCAGGGAGTGTCGTTCAGGGGGCACTTCAAACACAATGGGTTTGGCAGGATCTTCTGTAAAGAAGATTTCAAGATCTTGCGTGAGTCCCTCTTCTGTGGTGATCGCCAGTGAGACTTGTCCGGGGAGTTCTACGTCCTTTTTAAGGTGTAAGAACACTTGTCCATGTTTGGCATCAAGTTCAACATGAAAGATATCCGCGCCATACACCGCAGAGATCCGACCTTCTTTGAGGGACAATCGATTGAGATCATTAGCCGCTAACGTGATAGGTATTTTAGTGGTGGGATCTAGCGGTATTCGTGTACAGGCCGGTAAACCAAAATAGCCCAAAATGTTTAATAAACTTAAACTCATAGGTGCTCCTCCTTTTGACAACGGGTGAGTAAATAACGCCCATTGTGGAATTTAAAGGTAAGGGTGTAGGTTTCTTTTGCGCGGTCAATGCATTGACCACCGATATAGCTTTCGCGATCACCCGTAAGTGTGACGCTATTATTTTTACCGTGAACAGTAATATCATGCACATTGAAATGATAGCTACCTTGTTGTTTTTTAAGGTGTTCTTCTTCACCTATCAGATAGTGGCGTATGGTGGTATACGCCGCCGGATGAACAAAACGCAAAATGGTATCCATTTGTACTTTGATACTTTCAGCAGAATTACTCAGGAGTAGTTGTCCCATAAATAGGCCCATGTGTTGGAGGTAGGTTTGTGATACGGCATAACCGTCTATCCACATTACCTGCGAAACCAGAGGGGGAACGAGTACGATGCGTTCTTTTTTGCAAAAGAGAAAAACAACAGAGAGAAGCTGTGTGCCGGAAAGGATCAACAATGTTGGTAAAAGAATCCGTTGCTGTTTGAGCAGCTTCATTAGTTTGCTGACGTAGATGTTCGTATCCATAATTTTTCCTCCTATCCTACAAAATGACGTTGATAAGAGGGTATCATCCACGGGAACCGGCAGGGTAGGTACCAATACAGCAGAGCTTTTATCCGTTTGCTTGAAGTACGGCGTTTGTTTTTGCGATACACTCTGTATACAACAACACCAACCACAATTACCGTAAATGAACCGGAGAAAATGCCAATCAAAAAAGGCAGCATCATGACAATAAGTTCATCAATTGACCAGAATAATAATCGAACCGGGCGATCCAGGTGGGCGAGTACACGAACAGGTTGCACAATCAATCTCCTTTTGGTTTAGATTTTGAACATGACATCAAGTAATTTAGGAACAATAACTGTAGCGGCCCCAATACCACCGAAAATAAAGATCGGCTGTAGACTCTGGGTTTGGAAAGAACGAATAATCCCAAATACGGCACCCACCACACCCGCAATACGGAGTACAGGGCCAAAGAGGAAATTTTTGAGGTTGGTGGATTCTTGAGTAAGTACTTGTGTGCCGTAAGGATCATTAGAAGCAAAAACCAGTACGGGGGCAGCAATGAGCAATCCGCCAACAATCAGGATGTAATCATAGCGATGCAAGTGAGAATCTAAGAACTCTACAGACTTTTGATATGTATTTGATATCCCATCTTGTTTTGATTTGTAATATTGGAATGTGTCGATTGCTTGTAAAAAAGATATCCTTTGAGATGGTCTTAATAGAAGTGTGATTTTTGATTTTAGTTTCATGTTGATTCCTTTCAAAACTGTTAAGCATGAAGTTGGGCGATATTTTATTTAAGTCAAAAAAAAGGTACTAATTTCAGCAAGAAAAAATCCTTAGGAATACTTAAGTAATTTTTTGAAGGTTTTTCACTCATTTTTTGCCATTTGTTTCATTGGCAATGATGAAGACAGAATAAGGATTATTCATATCGAAATTGGTTGTTTTTGATTGTGATGATGTTTTAGTAGATAGTGAGGTTATCTAGAGTAAACTTATATTAGAATTATTGCTAGAAAAAATGTTGTTTTATTAAATCAAAAACTGATGCTACTCATGTGCAAATAAAATAGCTACAATTATTTTGGGAGTTTCTTATAGCTTGAATAAGCAAGAAGCATGCTTCATGATTTGAATGTTTTAACACATCAGGCAGTAGAAAGATCTCAATCAATTGTATTCACCCGAAGAGAACTTGATGTTCTTGCCTGTCTGATTGGTGGTAGGCCATCAAAAAAAATAGCCATTCTTTTGTCTATTTCGCCTAAAACTGTAGAAGCACATGTTTATAACATTATGGAAAAATTGGGATGCCATTCAAGAGATCTTATTTTAGAAGAAATTGAGCACACCCCTCTTTTTATACCTCTCAAAAAACATTATTTATCTTTGCTTCTTGAAACGGAATTTATTGATAAGCTAAAAAAAATTGCAAAAATTTCACTATCCCACACTCCTAATGCGTTGATAATTTTTGAAGATCAGGGAGAAAAACATACTCATTCATTCTTATCAAGAATGGAACAAGATTTACGATTAGCAGGTATAAATATCGTTGATCCAGTCGGCAAAAACAAAATAGACTACGTTATTTGCAATACAAAGATTGAGTATTTAGTTGGCAGAAAATCGTTATCAAAACATACTTTGAGCGAACATATTATTATAACTCCTAGAGAGTCTATCTTTTTGATTCAAGCAGAGAAAGGGAACAAGTTACATTTAATAGAACAAAGTGATGTTCATTATATTTATTATGGCCATAGTCTGAGTGAAGAATATCCGTTCTTGATTTTTGAGGTTTTATCCTATTTGTTGCCGACAGTTCCGATAAGTAAGTTAATTTCAGATTTTAAAGGGCATTGGTGCTTAATTGCGAATACAATTTCTACTGAAGTCAATCAGATTAACCCTTTTCCACAAGAAAATCTATCTCATCTGTTTTTAAAAATTAGGCAATATTTTGGTAGATATAAAATATTTTTATGGATGGTAGGAGGATTACTTTTATCATTTGCAGTTTTCAAATATTATCACTCTACACCTTTAATAGTTTCTCCATACTTATCTGTTCGGTCAGATCTGGAACTACCTACCAACAACAACATATTAAATCGGGTTGTATTGTTGAAAGAAATTGATAAAAAATTTAACTCCTTAAGAAATATACAAACGGTTGTGCTTTTAGGTATGGGGGGTACAGGGAAAACAATTTTGGCACGCCAATATCTACAAAAGCAAGATGACGCTCTGGTATGGGAGTTAAATGCGGAGACAACCGAATCTTTGAAAGATTCCTTTGCAAGTTTAGGATATTCTTTGGCACAAAATGAAAGCGAAAAAAGGGACACAGAACAAATTAAAAAAATTGATGATTCTACGGAACGTACAAGACAGTTAATGCATTTTATAAAAAGAAAAATGCGAAGTTTTAGTCCTTGGATACTATTGTTTGATAATGTTGAAAATTTACAGGAATTGCGTCATTTTTTTCCTACAGATTTCCATAATTGGGGTGTTGGTAGAATATTAATTACAACTGTCAACCAACATATAACCCATAGTTCTTATATTAATCCAAAAAATATAATTACTATGCCTCTTCTTACTGATGAGGAAAAATTCAGTTTTTTCAATAAAATTATCGATCAAAAATTAATATCAAAAGATCACGTCAAGCGATTTTTGAAAGTTATACCTTCTTTTCCACTGGACGTTGCTATTGCAGCTCATTATATTAAACATGCTCGAATATCTTATAAAAAATACCTTGATCAATTGTTGGCAGGAGATGCTTCATTTGAAAATTCACAAATTATTTTTTTAAAAGAAACCAGTGGTTATACAAAAACGCGATACAGTATTATTGCTTCTTCTTTAAAAAGATTAATTGAAAAAAATCCAGATTGTATCGTACCCCTTTTATTAATTGGTATGATAGGCGCAAATCAAATTCCAAAAGAGTTGATTGATTGTTGTAATAATCAAAATGTTGCTGATCAATTTATTTATCATATGATAAAACATTCTTTAATTCTTCATAAAAACAATGGTATGTCAGCTGGATTTTTATCTGTACACAGAAGCACACAACAGATAATACTTCAGTATTTGATGGAAGTTTTAGGAGAGCAAGAAATTCAGAAATGCGCAAGTAAAATAGTAGAAGCTATAGAATATTATTCTGAAATTGTTATTTCACGTCTTGATTCAACAGAAATGCAATATTTATCGGGGCATCTTCTGACACTTTTAAAACATAGTAAATTTTTAAATTCTCAAACAAAAGGAAGTGTAGAATCTCAAGTTGGGTATCTCTGCTATTATCTTGATGATTTTTTTAAAGCGCACTTGTTTT
>DAHXKW010000129.1 GCA_027366195.1 Alphaproteobacteria bacterium
ACCACAGCTTGAAATTTCATTTCTTTGCTGTATGACCTTTTTTTAACTGACATGACTGCCTCCTTTTGATCCAATTTTACTCTTCCCTTGAATCAGACACACTCTCTTCGTCAGTTGTGGGGTTTTAGGGGGTCACTTCAGTGCATTACGTTTTTGGTTGACCAATAATCAGCCGTTAAATATGGTTCCACTTCTCCATGTGGAGTCCAAAATTTTTTCGCATAAATAGTCAACCATTTCTCCAAATTTTCTTCTGTAACTTCATCCCAATTCTTAACAATTACAATTGGAAATTTTTGATAGAGTGGATCTAGTTGAGATGTTTCCACAATAGGTATACAACCCATTAAAAGAGCTTCCCACAACCTATGAGTATCAAGCCCTTTTCCCGTTGGACAAATTACAAATGCATACTTAGACAATTCCGTAATAAAATTAATTTGCCGTTCAACTGACCATGGAGCAATATTAGCGATAGCCTCCATTCCTGAATCTGTGCGCCGAGCACTAATTCCTGCAGATAATCTATTTTGTTTGTTAAATCCATCTGGATAATCTCTTGGAAAAAAAGAGATACAAGCCTTCTTTTTTCTTTCTTCCAACGGTAATGATTTTTTCGCAATAGCAATCCACAACTCACTGTTTTCTATTCCTCGACTAGGTAAACCTATTGGAAGAAATTCAGATCTTTCTGTTATAACTGATGAAGGGTCTGGATCTTCTGAATAAACATGTAATGTATATTTATTATTAAGCAATTGACTAATATCACAAAATTTAACGTTTTCATCTGTCGAGCAAGAAGGATGATCAATAACGAAAATCTTATGCCACACCTGTATATTTGAATGAATATAGAGCAAATAGTCTGGTAAAAATTTTTTTTCTACACCCAAAAGAAGTATGTTTTCCGATATTGAAAATTGTGGTTGAATATTACTTTCTTTATTGAAAAAAAGAGACAGATTTTTCATAAGATTACTACGAGATAAAAGCTCCATTAATTGCCTTTCCTTTCTAAATGCCAAAATGTTTGCTGAAATCTATTCCCACCAGAAGCAGCTGCAGATTTTTCACCGTGATCTTTTGCAGGAGCTAGAATGATTTCAAAATCGTATTCCTGTGCAAATCTTTTTACACCAGCTTGTGTTGGTCCTATAAACCAGTCATCTCCACATAAAATACCATTTTCAGCTAACTTAGGTAACCAAGCTTTAAGATCGTTATAAACAGATACTTCGTCATGCGCACCATCGACAAAAATAACATCGGCTTTTTTATCAACATCTTCAGCAGCATCTGGGCTTTTTTTGCGTAACACCTTAACTTTTTTCCCTACTCCTTTATGCTCCATATTAGATAAAAATTGTATGTACGCCTCCTCAAAAGAAATTGGGAATCTAGAAATACCATCAAAAAATGGTTGCCACGGATCAACTACTAATACCTCACCATCTGCTGGCAAGACGCTTGCTAAAAATTGTGTCGTATGTCCTACCCAACACCCAACTTCTATAACAAATTTGGCATTGGTTTTAAGAATTAAATCAA
>DAHXKW010000133.1 GCA_027366195.1 Alphaproteobacteria bacterium
TTTATTAAAGCCTGCTTTGGCACGTGGTGATCTTCATTGTATAGGTGCGACCACTTTGGATGAGTATCGTAAATATATTGAAAAAGATGCGGCTTTGGCACGGCGGTTTCAACCACTTTATGTCACAGAGCCTTCTGTTGAAGATGCGATTTCAATTTTAAGAGGTCTGAAAGAGCGCTATGAAGTGCATCATGGCGTGCGTATTTCAGATGGCGCTATCGTAGCGGCATGTCAACTGTCTCATCGATATATTGCCGATCGATTTTTACCAGATAAGGCCATTGATTTGATTGATGAAGCCGCGGCACGTTTGCGTATGATGACGGATTCTAAACCGGAAGAAGTTGACCGTTTGTCACGTAAATTATTGCAACTTCAGATAGAAAAGCAGGCGCTTGAAAAAGAGACAGATAAGGGGTCTCAGCAACGCTTGGAACAAATTGGAACGCAAATTGATGAGCTAACCCAAGAGTTTAAGGATAAGAATCAGGCCTGGGAAGTAAGGCGTGGTGTTTTGCATAAGATTAGAATCATCAAGCAAGATATTGATGTATTGAAGAACAAATTAGAAGTTTTACAACGTGAGGGAACAAACTTGTCTCGTGCTGGTGAAATCATGTACTCAGAACTTCCTGCTAAAGAAACAGAGCTGCGTAAAATACTAGATGAAAACCCAGATGCAACAGAGGCTGTTTCTCGTCAGGATATAGCCGGTGTTGTTTCTCGTTGGACAGGAGTACCGATTGATAAGATGGTTTCAAGTGAATCTGAAAAGCTGGTTCATATGGAGCATGTTTTATCCCGTGATATGATTGGCCAAGTTGAGGCAGTCCAAGCTGTTGCTAATGCGGTTAGAAGAACACGCGCCGGTATACAGGATCCGAATAGACCGATGGCGTCATTCTTATTCTTGGGGCCAACGGGTGTAGGTAAAACACATTTGTGCAAAGTATTGGCTGAATTTTTATTCGATGATGCCAATGCTTTAACCCGTTTTGACATGTCTGAATATATGGAGAAACATGCGGTTTCGCGTTTGATTGGAGCCCCCCCCGGCTATGTAGGATATGAAGAAGGCGGACAGTTAACTGAGAAGGTGCGTCGGCGCCCGTATAGCGTAATTTTGTTCGATGAAATTGAAAAAGCTCATCCTGATATCTTTAATATTCTTTTGCAGGTATTAGACGAAGGTCGCTTGACAGACAGTCAAAAAAGAACGGTTGATTTTAAAAATACTATTATTGTGATGACCTCGAATATTGGTGCGGAACATTTGTTGGAAAGTGAAGAAATTACAGATCAAATTCGTTCCGAAGTCATTGCTGAAGTGCAACGTACATTTAGACCTGAGTTTATTAACCGTTTAGATGAAATCGTTGTTTTCGATCGTTTGAAGAAAGCTGAAATTAAACAGATCGCAAGTTTAGAAATTGATAACCTTCAAGAGCGTTTGGATACACACCATATTAAATTAGTCTTTGGAGATGAGGTTCTAAATTGGTTGGGGGATCATGGCTATGATCCAATTTATGGTGCGCGACCACTTAAACGTTTAATTCAAAGATCGATTGAAAATCCTTTAGCTATGGCCGTACTTCAAGAAAATATTCCGCAAGGTCAAGAAACAGATTTTCAGCTAACAATCAAAGATGATCAAATTGCTGTACAAAAAGTGTAGTAAGCTGTGTACACCTAAGGTATAGCATGGCAATATTAACTAGATCATTTGTTAAAGAAACTTTATGGAACAGCCAGAATTTGAAACTGATTGTGAGTCTATGCCAACAAAGCGGGCTACTGTTCCCGAACTAGAGCATATCTTATATTATCCCTTTCCTGCTTTAGATCATGGTTTCATAAGAGTAGTTGATTATATGGGTGACGATTCAGCTATTGTTCAGGCGGCTCGTGTATCTTATGGAAAAGGTACGAAAAAAGTTTCAGAGGATAGAGGTCTGATTAATTACCTTCTTCGCCACCGACATACAACGCCTTTTGAAATGTGCGAGATTAAATTCCATATTAAGCTTCCGATGTTTGTGGCTAGGCAGTGGATTCGTCATCGTACTGCTAATGTTAATGAATATTCAGCGCGTTATTCTGTTTTAGATAAAGAGTTTTATATTCCCAAAGCAGAACACTTAGCATCTCAGTCTATAACAAATAAACAAGGTCGTAGTGAGGCATTGCCACAAGAGCAAGCAGCACTTATTCAAAACATGTTGGCAGAATTATGTGTGGATGCGTATCACAAATATGAATATTTTCTAAACGAAGAACAGCATCACACCGATCATCCAGGAATAGCACGAGAACTTGCACGCACCTGTTTGCCTGTAAACTTTTATACGCAGTGGTATTGGAAAATTGATTTGCATAATCTTTTGCATTTTATCCGTTTGCGTGCGGACCATCACGCGCAATATGAGATCAGAGCTTATGCTGAAATATTAGCCAAGATTGTTCAAAAATGGGTGCCTTTTGCTTATGAGGCTTTTGAAGATCACGTGCGTTTTGGGACGCATATTTCTGCGAAAGGACTTGATGTAATCAAGCGTATGATTGCAGGAGAAAAAGTAACACAAGAACAGTCCGGTATGTCTAAGCGAGAATGGGCAGAATTAATGGAAAAAATAGCATAATGGGAAAAAAGTTATTTCAGGAGTTTATTGAAGAGGTAAGGGGGCCATTGCATATCTATACAGATGGTGCGTGTAGCGGCAATCCTGGTAATGGTGGTTTTGGTATATACATGCATGACGAGCATGATCATGATTTTTCTTTTTCTGGGTATGAAGAAAATACCACCAACAATAGAATGGAAATGTTGGCTGCTATAACAGCGTTAGAGTTTTTCGTAGCACCTCACCCTGCTCATGTAACGGTTTACACAGATAGTAAATATCTACAAAATGGTATTCAGTCCTGGATCCATAATTGGAAAAAAAATAATTGGAAAACGGCAGGGAGGGATCCAGTTAAAAATCAGGACTTGTGGATGCGTTTGGATGCGGTCAATATAAAGCTAAAACCACTTTGGGAATGGGTGCCAGGACATAGTCACGTTTTTGGAAATGAAAGAGCTGATGCTTTGGCACGTAATGCTATCATTGCTATGCGGATGCGCTAGATTCTATTGTTTTTGTGATTAATTGTCTTGTTTCTTGAATACCATAAATACTAATAAAAGTGCCCATACGGGGCCCTGTTTCTTGGCCAAGTAAAATTTGATATAACGCTTGGAACCATAACTTGAGATCTGTAAAGCCATGTTTTTTACCGACTTCAAACACGCAATGTTGTATGTCTTGAGGCTGGCTGTGTCCGGGGAATTGCGCTAACTCTTCTGCTAGTTCTAGTAAAGCTTTTCGTTCTTGTTCTGTAGGTGATCTAAATCGCTTTATGATAAAATCTTTATAGTATTTAAGGGCGCAACTGATCATTTCATCTAAAAATGGCATGGATTCAGGAGATGCATCTTCGTCGTACCGTTTTACAAAGGACCATAGAATTTCTTTTGTTTCTGCATTACAAATTGAAGCCAAATTTAACAAAATTGAAAAGGTAATTTGGCTTGTTTCGTATTTTGGGGGATTACCACTATGGATATGCCAAACGGGGTTTAGAGATCGCTTGTCATCATCTTCATTGTGATAACGTGCTAAACAATCAACGTATTCGTCACAAGCTTTAGGAATGACATCAAAGTATAATCTTTTAGCGCGCTTTGGATTTTGGAACATATAATACGCCAAACTTTCTTTAGGTGCATAATTCAGCCAACCCTCGATAGTAATACCGTTTCCTTTTGATTTAGATATCTTTTGTCCATCTTGATCTAAGAATAATTCAGCAAAATCACCACACGGTGGATTGCATTCAATAATTTGGCAAATTTCGCGACCAATACGCACTGAATCAATAAGGTCTTTACCATACATTTCAAAATCCACGTCGAACGCTTTCCAGCGCATTGGCCAATCGATTTTCCATTGAAGCTTACAATGTCCACCCGTTACAGGAATGGTGATGAGTTCATTGATTTCTGGATCTTTATAAGTAACTGTGTGGTTTTTAGGATCAACCGATTCCATTTTTACCTGCAGAATTTTTCCTGTTCTTTGGCAGATGGGTAAGAAAGGAGAATAAGTTTGTCTTCGTTCATCACGTAAATTAACCATCATAATGTCCATAATTTTATCATAATGCTGGCAAATTAATTTAAGTGTTTCATCAAAAATACCTGTTTTGTAACATTCGGTTGCACTTTTAAATTCATAGTCAAACCCAAAAGAATCTAAAAAATTACATAGGCGGGTATTGTTGTGTTCGCCAAAACTATTAAATTCGCCAAAAGGATCGGGGACTTTGGTAAGAGGAAAGTCAATATATTTTCTAAGTAACTCTTGGTTAGGTACATTGTCTGGTACTTTGCGAAGGCCATCCATATCGTCTGAAACGCAATAAAGGCGGCTAGGAATTGATGATAATTGCATAAAAGCATAGCGAACCATGGTTGTGCGTAGAACTTCCCCAAATGTACCAATGTGAGGGAGCCCTGAGGGACCATAACCTGTTTCAAATAAAACATAGCCTTTGGTAGGGGGTGTTTTTTCGATGCGCTCAATAATTTGCCGCGCTAATACAAAAGGCCACGTATTGTTGTTGGTAAACATATATATTCATTTTTTCTTGCACCTGAGAGCATGATACTATGAATCACTCGGTTAAGGGATGCGTTTTGATTGAGGATAAAGAGTATTATTAGATGTATATTCGCCTAGATTCCAATCCCTCTTATACTGCACAGAATTTTTTGCTTGAAGGTATTTTGAGCCAAGCACGTGCGCTTGGATTCCCCGAACATACTTATTTTTGTTTTTTGCTGTATGATGATGATCAAAAAGTGCAAGGTGGTATTAAAGGGTCTAATTTCTATGGTTCTTTATATATTGATTACATTTACGTTGCGCCAGATTTAAGGGGCCAGGGATATGGTCGTGCTTTACTTAAGGCGGCGGAAGATTGGGGGACATCTCAAGACTGCAGCTTTGCAACACTTACAACGATGAGTTTTGAGGCCAAAGATTTTTATCAACATATAGGCTATCAGATTGAATTTGAGCAACAAGGGTACTTAAACGGCGCAAGTATGTTTTATTTACGCAAGGATTTGATTTAGAACCCTTGCCTAAAGGCTCAAAAAATACTATAAAATAAGGAGGCTCCCATCATCTAGAGGCCTAGGATAATGCCCTTTCAAGGCAGCAACACGGGTTCGAATCCCGTTGGGAGCGCCAGTATTTTAGTTCAGACATAAGTGTTTTATTTCCTTCTTTCCTTCGCTAAAGTTAGTGTGTCATTTGATGATAAGTTTCAGAAAGTTAAAGAAACTGAAAAACGTATTAAAGATGATATTGTTGGTAAGAAGCCAGAGCGTCCGGTTGTGGAAAGCTTAAAGCTCAAAAAAAATAAAAAAGGTATTAATTGTTATACTGGCGTGTGTATTTCTATTACAGAAGGTGGTTGTCTTATGCACACTGATCCCGTTTCAAAGGTAAAAGCACTTAATGAGGAAGAGCTTAATCGTCCGCCTGTTTGTATTTCCACCAATCCTACAACCGATATTTTTGCCCGTTCGCGCACCCCCAAAGAACCTGAACATCATACATAGTAAAGACTATTTTGAGATTCACTGTATTAAGTGAGCACTTTCTAAAAATTTCATGCTGTATTAGATAACTTTTTCGTGCCGTAAGTAAGAGTATAAAGTAGCTGTAGAGATATTTAAATTTCCAGCGATTTCACGCATTGAAAGGTTTCCTTCTTGATACATGGCTGCTGCTGCTTCGGCTTTTTGTTTAGCTTCAGCTGTAAGACCTCGAGGTCTTCCTCCAACATTGGCAATTGATGGTCTTATTTGTAAATCATCTGTGTTAATGTGTGGTTCTTTTGGAGTTGCCATTATTCTAACATTGCTATAAGGATCAAGATCTTCTGTTTTGCGCATAGTATTAATGGGTTGAACCGTATGCAAATTTTCTGTTCTTAGGTCTGTACGTAGAGGAATAGCATTTTGTTCGCATAAAGATAGAACGTTAAAGATTTTAAATAATAACTCACCTTCAGATGAGGCAGTATCCATTTTATCCTTAATACTTGTTAAGGCAATATTTTTTGCCATTAGATCATAAGTAAACTTCATCAAATGCTTAACACTTAAACCGAACCGATCCATCTGGTATACACATACAGTATCTTCTTCTCGAAGATAATCCAACATATGTTCTAATTCAGTAAAGCTACTTCCAATATCTTCAAAAATACGCCCGCATTGTATATCTGCTAATGCGTTTAGTTGAGTTTCATAAAAATCATCTTTTGTGTTGGCGCGAATATACCCGATTCTCATAGTGGACGATGTATTCATTCCAAATTATTCCTATATTAGCAGAGAAAAAGAGTAAAAAAAAAGTTAATTTTTAGTTTTTTTAGGAAAGAATTCCTTCCCGTCTCAAAATCTGTGTCCGATCTTGCCATTTCTCGGTAACTTTTACATTTAAGAACAAGTGAACACGTGCGTCTAATTGTTGCTCTATGACTTGTCTAGCTTGCGTGCCAATTTTTTTTATCATGCTACCCTTATGTCCTAGGATCATTGGTTTATAACGTGTAGCTGAAACAACGATATTATGATGCATGCGAATGCTACCATCTTCTTGTTCTTTATAGCTGTCACATTCAACATAAAGTTCATAGGGAAGTTCTTGTCTTAAACAAAGCATAGCCTGTTCTCGGATGAGTTCACTTGTCCATAAGCGCTCACTAATATTGGTAACTTGATCTTCACTATATAGCCAAGGATGTTTTGGAATATGTTTTAAAATTTCAGTTTTTAATTTATCCAGGTTTGTTCCTTGTAGCGCAGATATTTTAAGATCGGCATTTATTTCATCTTCGTTTTTTTTTGAGGAAAGATCTGCTTTGTTGAGGACAACAAGGTAAGGACGATTTTTTAGTTTTGTTTTTAAAGTTGTAATAAAATCCTCTTGGAAGTCATTTGGGTCTATTAAGATGATAACCAGGTCGACTTGTTCTAAGGCCCGATAAGCGCTGTCGACCAAGGCGCTTTCAAATTTCCCTTTGCCATTGAAAATGCCAGGAGTGTCTACAAAAACAACTTGAGCGTCATCCCATATGGCTACCCCTTGTATTTGACGTCTTGTGGTTTGTGGTTTGTGCGTTACAATTGAAACTTTTTGCCCCACAAAGGCGTTGGTCAATGTAGACTTACCACTATTGGGTTTACCTACAATTGCTACCATGCCGCAACGTGTCATGATGTCCATTTCAAATATTGTGTTGCATATAATACGGCTTCATCTAAATGCTCCTGGCTATGTCCGTAGATTGTTAACAGTGGTTGCCCGCTTTTAACGGTATCCTTTACGTTAACATGTAAATACACGCCGGATTCAACATATTTGGGGGCACCCGCTAATTTAGATATGTTAACTATATGGTGATTTGATATTTTTTTTATTTGCATATTATTAGTTGCGCACAATACATACTGAAAATTAGCTTCAGGAATATCCTTGATAGGTCCACCTTGTGCCATGCAAATTTCTTGAAATTTTTCCCAAGCTTTTCCTGATCGTAGAATTTCGTAAGCATCCTCTTTTGCATTAACCATTTTGAAAACTTTATTTGCCATAGTACAAGCTTTGTTGATTAAATCCTCTGGTGCACGGTGATCATTTTTTAGAACGTATAAAATGTCTTTGGCTTCAAGAGCTGGGCCTATACCTTTGCCAATTGGTTTTGTGCCTTCAGTAATTATCACTTCGGTGTTGATATTAAATGCACGAGAAATATTTTCAAAGTACGATTTAAGAGTTAGAGCATGTTTTTTGGTTTTTACTTTTATACCTTTTCCTACAGGGATATCGATTAAAACATGTGTGGCACCCACGGCAATATTTTTTGACAAGATTGATGCCACTAATTGGCTATCATAGTCCAGATCTAGTTGTCTTTCGATGTGTGTTAATAAATCATCTACAGGGCTAATATTTGTATGTCCACCCCACGCCAAACAACCGCTTGTTTTTTCAACCACAGTACGTATTTGATCGATAGAAAGTTCCACATTTGTTAGGACACCCATAGTATCAGCTGTTCCCGCAGGGGAAGTGATGGCTTGAGTAGATATTTTAGGGATGTATAAGCCAGTACTTGCAATAATAGAGACAATAATTGGTGATGTCCGGTTGCCCGCTACACCACCTACACAATGCTTATCTACGACGACCTTCCTGTCCCATTTTATTTTCTGTCCAATATTAATCATGGCCTGAGTAAGGTAAATAATTTCTTGGTTGGAAAGTGGGCTAACAGCGCAAGCTATTAAAAATCCGGCGATATGGATATCAGATAGCCGATCACAATAAATTGCATCGATGATTAAAGAAAGTTCTTTTTTTGTTAATTCTTTGCGTCGTATTTTTTTATGTATAATTTCTAGGCAATCAAATGGTATTTCTGGTGAAATTTCACAAACAGGACGCATTGGATATCCTCGTTATATAACGTTATAAATGTTTCTCTTTTTTCTTTTTAAACTTGTGCTTATTTGATGGTGTGCTGCTTTTATCATAGTCCGATTTTGTAAGGTTAACACGCATGTCATATGAAAATAAGTAGATACCATTTTCATTAAGTGTTTCCCAAATTACTTTATAAGCATTGGTTCTCACATCATATATATTAATAAAATCGTCTGCTAGTATTTGCACTTCGAATTCGACACTATGACCATCACATTTTTTGATATGAATAACTATGCTGTCTTGATACCAGTCTTTGGGGGCAACATTGGTTATCTTCTTCAATTTTGGCATTAGTAAATCAATAATTGTTTGTGGAGATATGTTGGGGTGTAAAAAAAATGAGAAGTCAATACGTGTTGGATCTTTACTATTTTTGTAGTTATAGACTATGTGACTGAGCATGTTTGTGTTGGGAACAAACAAGGAATTTGCGTTAGTATCTTCAAGTACAACATAACGCCAGTTAATATCTATAATTTTGGCTTGATGGCCATTAATTTTTAAAAAATCCCCTTTTTTAAAAGCTGGGTTGATATTTAATGCAAGCCCAGCCAATATTTCTTTCATAATATCTGATGCAGCATAGGCCAGTAAAAAGCTATAACCTGCTAAAAAAGCACTTAAAGCATGCATTTCTTGATGAAGTACAAACCAAACACCTAATACGGCAAAGCAGACGTAGACTAAAACTGATACGAAGGATCTTAGAAAACTTGTAGATAACGGTTGGCCAGATGCTGTAAATACTTTTTGCCATAAATAATTCTGAATTATGGTGTTTGATAAGTAAGCGATACTTAGTAGGCAGCCACTCCAAATCAGTATGTTAATCGGGGCGTAAATTTTTTTGAATTCCACGTGAATAATGTGGTGAAATAAGTCCCAGATAATTCCCAGAATAATTAATGAACAACTAATAACTGCAGTTTTATAAACAATACTTTTTTTACGAGCGAAAAAATAAACCAACCCGATATTTGTTATTAAAAAGCTTATAACTATAAGTAACAGAAAACCTCTGTGTAATATTTCTTGTAAAGACAAATCTTCCATATACATATAATTTCTGCATGATATTTTTCTATTTTCAGTGTATTGAATGAACGTAAATAAAAAGTTTACGTTTTTATACGCACACGTACATGTTTTTTCTTGCCGAACGATAAAAGCATTTCATGATCTGGGATGCTGATTACACTATAAGAATCAGTTTGTAATACCTGATCAATTTTTATAGCGCCATTGGCTACTGCTTTTTTAGCTTCACTTTTACTGCTGACAAGGCCAGAGAAAACAAGTAGGTCGTCCAAACGCATTTCAGGGATAGTAGAAGTGACAAGAGGGATAGATTCCACCTCAGTATTTGATCCATAGAAAAGAGTTTCAGCGCTTTTATGAATGTCATTTAAAACGTCCGAGCCGTGGCAAAGGCGTGTGGCTTCATCCGCTAATATTTTTTTTGCGTAGTTGATTTCGGCATCTTTTAATTTTTCTAAATTTTCAATTTCTTCGATAGGGAGATCTGTAAATATACGTAAGAAACGTCCGACATCAGGGTCTTCTGTATTACGCCAAAACTGCCAGAATTCAAAGGGGGATAGTAATTCGGCATCTAACCAGACAGCACCACTAAGGGTTTTCCCCATCTTTTTACCAGAAGAAGTTGTAATCAAGGGGCAAGTAACGCCATAAACTTGTTTTTGCAGTTTACGCCTAACAAGCTCAGTACCGCAGATTATATTACCCCATTGATCCGATCCGCCGAATTCAACAACACAATCATATTTTTGTGTCAGTATGTAAAAATCATAAGCTTGCAATAAAGGATAGTTGAATTCAATGAAAGATAAAGCTTGTTCACGATCTAAACGAGATTTTATCGATTCGAAAGTAAGTAGTCGATTAACAGTAAAATGAGGGCCGATGTCACGTAAAAAATCAATATATCCTAGACCTGAAAGCCAATCATCATTATTTAAGAAAACAACCTTACTCATATCCAGATATTTCCCAAAGGTTTTTGTTAGTTGGGCAACATTTTTTGTAATCGTTTCCTGGGTTAATAATTGGCGTGTTTCGTCCCGCCCTGAAGGGTCGCCGATTTTAGCTGTTCCGCCACCTAATAGGATGATAAGCGTATGACCGCACTGTTGGAATAAACGCATCCACATAATTGTGGTTAAATTACCAACATGAAAACTTGTAGCTGTTGGATCATAGCCAATGTAGCCACAGATTGGTTTGCTTGAAGAAAGTTTTTCAAATTTATCAAGATCTGTCGCCTGGTGGATGAATCCGCGTATTTTTGATTCGCCTATAAAGGACATAGGTGCGAATTATTCCTCGCCTATAAGGTTATCAAAAAGATTGTCATCTTCAACGAGATTTTCATCAGTATTACCCAATGCTTCTGGTTCATGATCCAGATCAAGGAATGAAACATTTTCTTCAAAATCTTCGGGCGCTGAGGTTGCGCGACGACTTCTTGTGTTCACATGCAATTCATAAATTGCGCCACAGTTTGTGCACTCACTGGGGTGTTTATCTAAATCATAAAAGCACACACCACATGAACGACATGTTCTTTTTATGCCATATTTAGCTTGATCCTGTTCGGTAACTTGAGCGAGCATATTTATTTATCCGAAGAACACTTTAAGAATATTGTATATGTTTATTGATTGGAATACAAAGTTTAAAGGTTTTCTAAGAAACTTCTAAGCTGACGTGAGCGGAAGGGATGTTTTAGTTTGCGAAGAGCTTTGGCTTCAATTTGACGGATGCGTTCGCGTGTAACAGAAAATTGTTGTCCAACTTCTTCCAACGTGTGATCCGTAGCCATACCAATACCGAAGCGCATGCGTAAGACGCGTTCTTCACGCGGTGTTAAGGAAGATAAAACTTTTGTCGTTGTTTCTCGCAAGTTATTATGAATAGCTGATTCAATAGGAAGAATTGCATTTTTATCTTCAATGAATTCACCTAAATGGCTATCTTCTTCGTCGCCGATAGGTGTTTCTAAGCTGACAGGTTCTTTAGCGATCTTCATTACTTTACGAACTTTGTCGATGGGCATCATGAGCTTTTCGGATAGTTCCTCTGGAGTGGGTTCTCGACCTGTTTGATGCATAATTTGTCTTGATGTGCGTACGAGCTTATTTATTGTCTCAATCATATGGACGGGAATACGAATGGTGCGTGCTTGGTCCGCGATACTGCGTGTAATTGCTTGACGAATCCACCAGGTGGCATAAGTTGAAAATTTATAACCACGGCTATATTCAAATTTATCAACTGCTTTCATAAGTCCGATATTACCT
>DAHXKW010000136.1 GCA_027366195.1 Alphaproteobacteria bacterium
AGATTTATATGAAGACATTATTTAACTGGATGGCCATGCAATTCCATTGCTCGCCATGACGGCATTTAGTTTAGTTAAAATGAATTCAAGATGTGTAGATACCTATGCGATAGAGGACATGGTAATCCAGTAAAACTGCTAATTCTAGATTGCTTCGTCGGGACTACGTCCCTTCTCGAGGTGACGTGAAATGGCTGTTTTTCTAGATTCCAAAATTCTGTCGGGTGGTAAGCCGCATTACCTTTTAAAGCATTATTTTTTGGCATTTCTGTTTATAATGGCTCTATGACTAAAATATCTTTTACCCCTCTACACCATAAACATTTTCCTTTGCTTCATCAATGGATGAACACGCCCCATGTCATAAAATGGTGGGGAGAAAATCGCAGCTGGAGTTTAGAAGATATTACCAAAAAATATGAAACATACGTGTTAGGATATAAAATCATAGATCAACTTAAAGCCCCAATCTTTGGCTTTATAATACGTATTAATAATGCCCCCGTTGGTTATATCCAATACTACAACGCCTATGACTTTCCACGTGAGCAAGGTTACAAACTTAAAAATCTTCCCAAGTCTATGACTGCTATAGATCTTTATATTGGAGATGTTAATTTTATAGGTAAGGGCTACGGTGAAAAAATTATCAATCACTTCTTAACCGAATACGTCTGGAGATCGTTCGATAGCTGCATGGTTGACCCAGATCTGGATAACTTAGACGCTGTCAGAACCTATGAGAAATGTAGCTTCAAAGCTATTGATAAAATAACTGAAGCGAATTCTTTATTGATGCTACGAACCAAATTTGAATAAACTGCAAAAGACACATATGCAGAAGCAACATAAAAATTGACTAATGGTTAATTTTTCTTTGATAATTTATTAGGGCGTGTTAACACAAATCATATCAAAAATAAGAGCGAAATGGATGAAGGCTTTAAACATGATGTCGAGTTTTTCGAAGCGAGAGAAGATACGTCTGAAACCTTTCAATCTGCGGAACAAACGTTCAATTTCGTTGCGCCGTTTGTAAATTTCTCTGTTGTATGGCCATGGGTTGAGGCGATTCGATTTGGGAGGAACAACGGGTTCAAAACCAAAATCAAGAACAAGCTGCCGTGTCTCATCTCCTTCATAGGCTCGATCCATGATGAGAGGCAACCCCTGCGGCTTGTTTTTCCAATCAGACAACAAGCGACGACCCTCTACGCCGTCATGAGCATTTCCAGGAGAAAGGCTGAATGTTAGGGCACACCGGTCATTCGCGGCAACCATATGAACTTTTGTTGTCCATCCACCTCGTGATTTGCCAATGGATTGAGGTCCGTTTTTTTTAATGCCCCTGTGCCATCTGGATGGACTTTAATGGAGGTGCTATCCAAACCAAGACACTCAACCTTGATGCGAACCAGATTATGCGCCTGCAATGCTTCGAACAAACGATCCAGAACCCCGTTCTCTGCCCAGCGGCGAATTCGCATGTAAATCGTATGCCATACGCCAAACTCTCTCGGCAAAGATCGCCATTTACAACCGTTCTCGGCCACATATAAAACGGCATTAATCAAAATAAGATTTGATATCTTTACGTTCCCGCGTTGCACAGGAAGATAAGGATGAAGCAGCTCATACTGCTCTTGCGTGATGCTTTTCATCCTTTAACTATAACATAACTCTCCTGTCCGGAATAGTGTTAACACGCCCTAGAATCTGCAACGAATAGAGTAAGAAAAAATAGTCATTCCTAAAGCCATCGAGATAAGCGCCATTCCACTTAAAATACTTAAAGCGGAAAATGATGATAGTTGCATTTGCTCAAGTGCATATAAAATAATTAATGAAGGAAGCCCAAGCGGAATTAAGCAGATTGGTAAACTAACATGCAAAATTTGTCTTTTGCTTGCATAAGTGGCGGCACTTACGGCACCAGCAAATCCTATATTTTGAATTCCAACTAAAAACAAAGCTATCCCCATCACCCCGAAATGAACAGTTTGTTCCCCCTTCAACAACCAAGTTAATAAGAAAACGGTTCTCTTGTCCAGGTATTCGAGCTGAGATATGCGTGTAGATTAAGTCCGTCCAATGAAACAAAGAGGCTAAGTTATATGCTGTTGCTAAATCACAAGGAGTCTGCCATTCTTCTTCAGTAAAATAAGCTTTCGAAGTTTGACCCATTTTGTTTAAACCTCACTTTAAAGGGTGACACAATCACAGTCTGGAGCCACAATTA
>DAHXKW010000144.1 GCA_027366195.1 Alphaproteobacteria bacterium
ATTCCCCTGAACGGATACCTTGGCTTAATAGCACTACCTTCGTGTCATCTGGGCTGTATCCCCTCGTCCCACGGGGGAGAGGGTTAGGGTCATTGCCATTAAGTTAAGGAGTTTTTGTTCAAATTTATCGCGATCCGTTCGGGCTGAGGTAAAATCCTTAACTTAATGGCAGTGTCCCCTGAGGTATCCCCAAAAAATTATCACGTCTCCCGAATTACCGTGGCTTGCAGGGCTGTCCCATTTAAATAGTTGATTTTCCCTTCTCCCCTTGGGGAGAAGGTGTCGCGCAGCGACGGATGAGGGTGCTTTCAGGTGGCACGTTCTCAAGAGAACGTAAAATTGTTTCCAACACCCCCTGAATATTGTTAAAAACCTCATTGTTCCAAAATCGAATCACCTTATATCCATTTGCTGTAAGATAATTTGTACGTTTTTGATCATACTCAGCGGCTTCTATATGTTGGCTACCATCGATTTCAACAACTAATTTATTATCTCGACAAACAAAATCGGCAATGTAATTACCAATCACACACTCTCGCACAAACTTATATCCATTGAGTCGCCTATTTCTTAAAAAAAACCACATGCGATTTTCTGCATCAGTCATGTCCTTTCTTAAAATTTTGGCTCGTTCCTTCATAATGACCTCTAGAAATTTTGCTTCAATATCAATGCGAGAGTGTCATTACCCCAACCTGCTTTTTTACGTAAGGCCTTAAGGCTGATATTTTTAAATGATTTTTTCGCATTGTTTAACATATTAAGCGTAAGATGCCTAATGATAGCCATATTTTCACCTGCATTGTCTTTTCTAATCCGAGAGATATCTTCATTAAATACAACATCTAGTGTCCAATGTAATGCGTTTTCTACCAACCAATGAGCTCTTACCGCAGCAGAAATTTGTTTGGCATTAGCAGGTAGGCTACTTATAAAAAATCGTCGCTCCATACTGATCTTGTTTCCAATTTGTCGAGTTTCTTCAATCATCGCGATTGTCTTCATCCCTGACCAATCCATTTTTTGTTCTAACCAATCTAACTGACTACTGACAACGCATTTTCGCATTTCAATACGACCATGTCCCTTATCTGCCTCATCATAACAATCGTCAATAGCCACTGATGATGATTTTGCTACTTCCGCTTCTAAAAATAACCGTACATCATCATTTAATGTTCCTTGATTCCCTTTTAGAGCTAAAACATAATCCCCACCTTTATCGATAATTTGTCTTGCAATAGTTTTTTGTGTGCCCATCGCATCAATGGTGATGATTTGATTTTTCAAGTCTAACAAATCCAACAGTTTCGGTATCGCTGATATCTCGTTTGATTTTTCGTCTACTTTTTGTTGCGCTAAAATCAATCGCGCATTTGTTGCAAAGGCACTTACCATATGGATTGGTAAGAGATTGCTTTGTTTGTCTATGCTACCGCAAAGCGTTTTTCCATCAATTGCAATGATGTCGTTCAATGTATTTTGCAATGAACTTACCCATTCGATAAAACAGCTTTTAAAAGATTCTGCATCTAAAGCGGCAAATACTCTTGCAAACGTATTTTTTGATCGAACGCCATTTGCAAATGGATAATGTTCGCGTAAAAAAATAAGCTTCTCTTTTCCAAAAAGAACAAAATCGCGCCAACTTTCAGCCCCACATATTGTCCCACAAAGTACGACAAATAAAATTTCGGTTAAGGGATATAATTTAAGCCGTTTAATTCGCGGATCTTTTAATACACCAAAATGAGATTCAAACGATTCTGAAACATCCTTGTTCATGGTTAGGCATTCTATTCTAAAAAAAGCAGATAAATAGCTCCTATGTACAACTTATGTCAAATATTTTTAATCGGATTAAATCAAAAAATAATTATTTTTTTAAATGGTGCCACCTGAAAGCACCCT
>DAHXKW010000150.1 GCA_027366195.1 Alphaproteobacteria bacterium
GAAAAGTTATAGATTTGCCCTTCTTTTATTTGGAGTTTCTTTTTAATAATATCCCCAGGTAAATCTTTGCGTTCTATGTCAAAATCAATTTTACCAATTTTGAATTTACAGCCTTCTTCTACATAAAAAATCAAACGATAATTCTGAGATTTTGGATCAACTTGTACGAAAGTATGCTGTACTTTTGCATTAGGATAACCATGATTGCGAATATATTCCAAAATAGCTCTTGTGTCATACTCTACTCTTTCAAGTAAAAAGAAATGATCTTGGCTAAGAAATTTAAGTAAATTGTACTTTTTTGTATACATGACGCTACGCAAAGCGCTTGCTTTGATATCTTTAAGTCCCTCAAAACGAATTTCTCTAATACGCATTTTAGGTTCTTCATTGATGTTAAAGATGACATTAACGCGGTTATCAGATAGTGGCGTTGTTGAAATGCTGACTTCAACTGGTACAGACATTTGTCTGTATTCATCTTTAATGGCTTGGATAACTGGTGCTAAGTGCGTATCGTTTTGTGGGAATGGACGTCTTGATTCGATATTGAACTTTTTTGTAATTTTTACAAGCTGTTCATCTTTCATCTTTTTATTGCCTTCAAAAGCAATTTGATTAATGGTGGGATGTTCAACAACTTTAACTATGATGTTGCCATCTTTTTTTTCAAATTCTACGTTTTTAAAAAATCCAGTACTCACAAGAGATTTATAATTATTTAAATAAACATCTTCATTTTCGAAAGCATCTTGAGATATGCGACTTGTAATAACGTCTTTAGAAATACGCGCATTACCACGTACGATGATACCTCTGGCTGAAAGCATGCAGAGTAATAAACTGGCCAGCATAAAAGATTACTAAATAATTAATGCTCAATCTGTGGCTTATTCTGTGTGTTTTTTGGCAGAATGTCAAAAAACTACTTACGTATATGGCCAGTGCCGGAAACGATATATTTAGAAGTAGTCAAAGCGTCAAGCCCCATTGGGCCCCGGGCATGTAGTTTTTGGGTGCTTATACCAATTTCTGCGCCGAACCCAAATTGAGCGCCATCAGTGAAAGCAGTTGATGCGTTCACATACACGACAGCGCTGTCCACACTATTTTGAAATATTTTGATATTTTCCTGATTATTTGAAATGATAGCATCACTATGTTTTGACCCAAAACGGTTAATGTAATTTATGGCTTCATTCAAGTTGTCGACACATTTTACGAGTATTTTATAATCTAAGAATTCATGGCCATCTAAGTCTGGCGTTGCCTTTTCCATCTCTGGATAAAGAGCCTTAATATCCTCATCGCCATAAACTGTCACCCCTTTTTCTTTTAGTAGAGGGAAGAGTTTGCTGAGAATTCTTAAAGATTCTCTATGAATCAATAAACAATCTAGTGCGTTGCACACGCTGACCCGCCTTGTTTTTGCATTGACTATAACAGATTTTGCAACTTCTTCATCAAATGTTGAATCAATGTATACATGTACAACGCCAGCGCCTGTTTCAATAACAGGTATAGTTGCATTTTCTCTAACATATTGAATGAGCTGGTGACTGCCGCGCGGTATAATCACATCGATATATTTTCTTGCTTTTAACAATTCTATTGTCTCAGATCTGTCGATGGCTAGGTAGGTTATCCAGTGGGGATCTATTTGATTCGCATGTAAAACATCTTGCACAATTTTAACAAGCGCTTGATTTGTATTGTGTGCTTCTTTGCCACCTTTAAGTATACAAGCATTGCCAGATTTAAAGCACAATGCAAAGGCATCAATTGTTACATTAGGACGTGCTTCGTAAATCATGCATACTACACCTAAAGGTACAGTTATTTTTTTTAATTTAAGTTCTTTTTGTATTTCGTATTGGTATAAGATTTTTCCCAAAGGAGATTCTAAATTAAGAACGGTATGTAGCTCGTTAGCGATATTTTGAATCCGATTTTCAGTTAATTCCAACCGGTCATATTTTGGATCTGCTTTGTCCATAATTATTAGATCTTTAAAATTGGCTTCCAAAATTTCTTGTACTCGTTTTATAAGAGTTTCTGTTAACTCAGATAAAACTTTCTTTCTTTGTTCGTCAGACAAACTCTGAAGGGAAGCATTTTGTGCATTTTCTAAAGTTAAAGTAAGCAAAGTTGTCCTGATATTTTTCTTTTAGTGTAGCGACCTATTTTTGGCAGAACAATTATAAATCGTCTACACTGTGGACATGTTTATTGGTTTTGATTATATGTGTTACCTATTAAATTTATTATCCCAGTTGCAATAGGGGGGGTGTTATATTTCTTTCCTATTCCTACAGGACTTGAACCAAAAGCGTGGCATTTATTTTCTATTTTTGTTGGCACTGTATTGGGGTTAATTCTCAGACCTTACCCAATGTCCGTTATAGCATTACTTGGGTTGGTGGTATCAATACTGACTAACACATTAGATCTAACTAAAGAAGCGCTGGTAGGATTTCAGACACCTACTATCTGGCTTGTAGTAAATGTATTCTTTTTAGCGCGAGGATTTATTAAGTCGCATTTAGGTAGTCGCATTGCCTACTACTTTATACGTAAATTTGGTCGCAATACTTTAGGGCTTGGGTATGCTCTAGGTCTTTCGGAGTTTTTTACAGCACCCTTTATTCCCAGTTCTACAGCAAGAAGTGGGGGGGTAATGCTACCTATTGTTCAATCTATTTGTCACGCTTTTCATAGTAAGCCAGAACTGCACACACAAAAAAAATTGGGAACCTATCTCATTCAGTGTGCATTTCATGCCAATATTATTTCTTCAGCTACATTTTTAACGGGAATGGTTAGCAATCCCCTATGCCAGTCGCTGGCTAAAGCAGAGGGTGTTGTCTTCACATGGATGAACTGGTTTGTGGTTGCCATAATTCCTGGGGTAATTAGTATTTTAAGTATACCCTTTATTATTTTTAAACTGTCTCCACCTGAACTTAGAGCATCACAAGAAGCGCCATTATGGGCTAAAAATCAAATTGAAAAATTAGGCCCCCTAAGTATAGATGAAAAAAAGATGATCATAATTTTTATTATGACATTATGCTTGTGGATTATAGGTGAAAAGGTTCATATCAACGCTACGGCAACGGCCTTGTTGGGTTTTTGTCTCGCCATGTTTTCAGGTGTGGTAACTTTAGATGATGCTCTTAAGGAAAAAGATGCGTGGAATACATTGCTATGGCTTGGGATTTTGATTACTTTGAGTAAGTATTTGCAAGTGTTTGGGTTCGTGGGTTATGTCACTAATCATTTGGCTAACTTGCTTAGTGGTTTTTCAGTCATGCAGGCTTTTTATACTTTAATGATTAGCTATTTTTTCCTGGGATATATGTTCGCAGGAAACTCTGCGCATGTAAGTGCCTTGTATATTGCATTCTTAAGCCTCCTTATCAGTATTGGTGCACCCCCTGTTCTGTCAGCTTTGGTTTTAGCTTTTATGAGCAGTTTATATTCATCTCTAACACATTATGGTTCCACAGCGGGTGGCGTATATTTTGCAACAAATTTTGTAGACATACGAACATGGTGGATTGTGGGTTTTATAGTAGGGGTTACAAATCTTGTGATTTGGATTGGGCTAGGTAGCGTCTGGTGGAAGTATTTAGGATTCCTCTAATCAATGACAAAACCCAATAAATATGGTATCAATAAGCGAGGACTGCTAATCTGGATAATTCGATGAACAATGCACCAATAGCAATTACTGCCGCGGCAACTTTGATGCCGGGGTCTCTAACATTTCGAGATTTCTGGAGACATATTGCGCAAAAGTGTGATTTTATAACTGATGTTTCTGAAAAGTATTGGAGTATTAAAGATTATTTTGATTCAGATCCAAAAGCACGAGATAAAACATACTGCTATCGAGGTGGGTTTTTAGGTGAAATTGATTTTCCAGCCGTTGAGTTTGGAATTCCGCCTAAAATGTTGAGTGAAATTGATACGTCCCAGTTACTTAGTTTAATTGTTGCAAAGCATCTCTTGGAACAAGCTCAAAAACATTCTGAAACCTCTATGGATGATATTAGCGTTATCTTAGGTGCAACAGGTGGAACTAAGTTATTTTGTGAATCAGCTTGTCGTTTAGAATACCCAAAAATTGCTAAGGCTATGCGGAAAGTGGGTATCGACGATACAAAGATACAAGAAGTTGTTGATTTATATGCGGCTCAATTTTGTGATTGGACAGAAAGCACTTTTCCAGGATTGCTAATTAATGTCATAACAGGTCGTATAACAAACAGATTAAATCTAGGTGGAGAAAACTGTGCAATTGATGCCGCGTGTGCCAGTGCTTTAGCGGCAATTAGCTATGGTATAGAAAAGTTACGTGTTGGTAGTACAAGGATGGTTATTTCTGGTGGTGTTGACACATCAAACGCTATTCCCATGTTCATGTGTTTTAGCAAGACGCCAGCTTTGTCCCCAACTATGGATATCCGACCATTTTCAAAGGATGCCGATGGTACTTTATTGGGGGAAGGTATCGCGATGATTGCTATGAAAAGGCTTGAAGACGCTGAAAGAGATGGCGACACAATTCTTGGTGTAATTAGAGGTATTGGTAGATCATCCGATGGACGCGCTAAAAGTATTTATGCGCCTTCTCCGGAGGGGCAAATTAAAGCGTTAGATCGCTGTTATAAGGATGCTGGTTATGCTCCTGAGTCGATCGAACTGGTTGAAGGCCATGCTACGGGGACGAAGGCGGGTGATAAATCCGAGTATGAAACTATGTGTCAGGTTTTCAAATCCGATAAAAGTAAAAACTATTGTGGTCTTGGTTCCGTTAAGTCTCAGTACGGTCATACAAAAGGAGCGGCAGGTGCTGTTGGGTTAGTAAAAGTGTTGGGTAGTTTGGTAAACCGTGTTTTATTGCCTACGATTAAAGCAGAAAACCCTTTAGATGTTGACGATACAGCTTTCTTTATTAATACAGAATGTCGTCCTTGGTTTAAAAAAGACCAACATCCAAGACGTGCGGGCGTAAGTGCGTTTGGGTTTGGTGGTACAAATTATCATCTGACAATCGAGGAATATACGGGGGAAAATAGAGCTAAAAAGGTTATCCCTTTCACACTTATCCCTTTGTCTGGCGATGTGACGACTGAGCGTCAAAAAATAGAAGAAGCACAGAAGAATGGTTATATTATTTCTGAGACGCATGACTTATTAATGGCTGAATATATTGGTAAATTTGATGGACGCTCGGGCCATAAGGCATTCTTATGTGGTGACAAGGCTAATGATTCTGCGTTGCATTGGGTCCATGAAGGTATGGAATCTGTTTTAAGACTTCCAAAACAATTTAATGTGTTCGCAGGGGCGCAGATTACCTGTGCTTTTGATTGCGCCAGAGAATACTGGGAAGGTATCCCTGAAGATAAAAGAATGTCGGTCTATCCCGTATTACCGCCCCAAGGAATACTAGATGAGTCATACAATATATATTTTCAGGATTTTTTAAAAACTATATTTAAAGATTTTGGAATCAACGTAACATTTTCAGATGTAGGCCATGAAGTACCTGCAAACTTATCCTTAGAATGGTTTTTGAAAACATTAGCTGGCATGGCTATTTCTAGCTCCTCAGCATCGTTCAAACCATTACTGGACGAATTTGATTTATCTTACACCTGCGTACAAAAACCAAAATTCTCTGTGCCGCTATCTGGTTATAACTATGGTAGGCCAACGCTGGAATAAGAGAAATGGACATTAAGCTTTATCAAACCACAGATACGATCAAGGCGCTTTGTCTGCTTGTTGAAAAAATATATGTTCAAGGGAAGAGGGTACAAATTGTTTGTGCAGATGAGTTAACTATGTCTAACTTAGATCAAGCTCTTTGGCAATTCAAGCAACTTTCTTTTATTCCCCATATGACAGATTATGATCATGTGAATCCTCAGGATGAGACAATATTTATTACCTTGAATAACAAAGAAAACTTAAACCAGGCTGATGTGATTATTAACTACAATATGGTTTCAGAAACTAGAAATTGCGAAAGTCTAGTTGGTATATGCAATGCGGAAACAAGTGTAATTTTTTTAAAACACTACACCCCAAGCCAGCATTTTATTCAAAACTCTCAGGGGCAATGGTTGGCGACTGCTTAGTGTGTGAATACCTCGTACATTGCCACGCTAGCGGCATGAGAAGCATTTAAAACACAAAATTTATCACTGCTAGGAATATGCAAAAGGGTATCACATTGTTTTTGGGTTAATGCACGTAATCCATAGCCTTCGCTTCCTAAAACAAGAGCTGTTTTGGGTGTGAAAGAACATTGCCTAATACTTTGCTTTCCTTTTTCATCTAAGCCGTAAATCCAAAACTCTTGTTCTTTTAAAGAGTCTATAGCTCTGGAAATATTTGTCACACCAACAAAGCGAATAAATTCAACACCGCCACTAGCGATTCTGGCGACCACTGGTGAATTAATAAGTTGTTCATAGTCGCGTAGAATAATGTCTTGGAATCCAAATGTAGCAGCCGATCTAACAATTGCTCCTAGATTTTGAGGATCTGTAATTTGGTCCAAAATCAGAACATGCCGTCCCACTGTTTCTATGTGTCCCATAGGCAAGGGGTCTACTTCTGCTGCAATACCTTGATGATTCACTTGGCCAACTAATTTATCAAGATATTTTGATTCAACCTGCCGCGCTTGCTTAATTGAAAAATCTTGAGGTTTTGTGATTAAAATCTGTTTGATGCGCCTTGCTGGATTATTTAATGCGGCCTTAACAGTATGATAGCCGTATAAATACATGTCAGAACCACATACAGATATACCAGATGATTGATGATTCCTTATTTTTAAAGGATATACAACAGGTTCTTAAAGTTTCAAATATTTTCCCGTCACACTGTTTTTATTTTTTACCACATCTTCTGGTGTGCCTTGGGCCACGATTTGACCACCACCAGATCCTCCCTCTGGTCCCATATCAATAATCCAATCTGCTGTTTTTATTACGTCAAGATTATGTTCTATCACAACAACTGTGTTTCCGCGATCAACAAACATATGAAGAATTTCAAGAAGTTTTTTTATGTCATCAAAATGCAAGCCTGTTGTTGGTTCATCTAATATATATAAAGAACGACCAGTTGATCGTTTGCTGAGCTCCTTGGCTAATTTAATACGTTGAGCTTCTCCACCAGATAAAGTTGTGGCACTTTGCCCTAGTTTAATGTAACCAAGGCCAACACGACTTAAAGTTACCAAACGAGACTGTATTCCCTTATGAAAATCAAAAATTTTGAGAGCTTGGTCAACAGTTAGTTCAAGGACATCATAAATGCTAAAGCCTTTATATTTAATGGATAATGTTTCTTGATTAAAACGCTTGCCATCACATTCGGTACATGTTGTGTAAATATCTGCTAAAAAGTGCATTTGGGTTTTGATAAGGCCATCACCTTCACAGGCTTCACAACGTCCCCCATGTACGTTGAAAGAAAAACGTCCTGGCTGATATCCACGAGCTCGCGATTCTGGTAGACCAGCAAACCAATCACGTATGTTTTGAAAAAATCCAACATATGTTGCAGGATTTGATCTTGGTGTGCGACCAATAGGTGTTTGATCTATATCAATGATGTTATCAATAAATTGCCGACCCTCAACATTTTTGCAATAATCGCGAATTGAATAACCATTAACGCGTCTTAAGGTTTCCATGACCAATGATGACTTTCCGCTGCCTGATACGCCTGTTACACAAACAAACTCCCCAAGTGGAAAATCTGCATCAACCGACTGTAAATTGTTATGATGTGCGCCATGAATTATCAGATGATTTCCGTTCCCTTTGCGTCTAACGGTAGGCACTTCGATTTTACGTTTCCCTGATAGATACTCTCCTGTCACACTATTTGGATGATGTATTATTTCTTGGGGTGTTCCTTGGGCAATAATTTCACCGCCGTGAACGCCTGAAAATGGTCCCATATCAATAATTTGGTCGGAAGCTAACATAAACTCTTCATCATGCTCCACAACTAAAACCGTATTACCGATGTCACGTAATTCCTTAAGTGTATTAATCAATAGCTCATTATCTCTTTGGTGCAAGCCGATTGAAGGTTCATCTAGCACATACATAACTCCCGTCAAGCGGGAACCAATTTGCGAAGCTAGTCTTATACGTTGGCTTTCTCCTCCTGACAAAGTGCCAGCTGTGCGGTTCAAGTGTAGGTAGGTTAGGCCGACCGCATTTAGAAATTTAAGTCTATCTTGAATTTCTTTTAAAATAGTGGCGGCAATTTCGGCCGTTTGTTTTGGAAAAGTTAATTGGGTAAAAAACTCGTAGGTCTGTGCGATTGAAAGGGCTGTAATTTCAGAGATGTTTTTATGATCAATTTTAACGCATAAAGCTTCTGACTTGAGGCGTTGCCCTAAACAAGCTGGGCAATCGACCTCAATATCTAAATCAGTTAAATCAATATACTCATCATCATAAACGGCAAGCATGCTAATATACTTGCCAAAACCAGGGAAAAATTCTTTTACTTTTTTTGAGTTTCGTTCAAACGAAATCTGAGTTGCGCGTGATCCGCGAAGCAGAATCTCTTTAGCCTCTGGAGGAATGTCGTTAAAAATATCCGTCACTTTGAATTTGAATTGATCGGCAACAGCTTTTAGAATTACTAGATAAAAATTATCCATCCCAGATTTTTTAACAGCAGGGTTAGATGGTTTAAGCAATTTGAAAGGGAACTTATTGAGAGGTAAATCGGGTTCGTCTATTAGACGTGCGAAATCCATTTCTTTAATTTTTCCAAGACCCTCACATTTAGGGCACGCCCCTATGGGGCTGTTAAATGAAAAAAGACGTGGTTCCAATTCTTCAATTGTAAATCCGCTCTCTGGACAAGCGAATTTGGAAGACAGTGCCATAACATTTTTTGTGGCTTGTTCTTCTATCCAAATCAATTTCTGTCCTAAGTTTAATGCTGTTTCTACAGAAGCTGCCAAACGTTGTCTAAAATCGGCTGAAGTGTCTTCTGGGATAACCAATCTATCAATAACGACACAAATTGTGTTAGCTACTTTAATATTTATTCTGGGTAAGTCATCCGCTGTGTAAAAATCATCATTAGCTTTTGACACAATCTACGCTGAAGGGCAAAGACGTTATGTTGAAA
>DAHXKW010000152.1 GCA_027366195.1 Alphaproteobacteria bacterium
TAATTAAATTAAAAGATGATTTCAGCGTCGCTTGTTATTGACGGAAAAGCTGTGATAACAAGCGACATTTTACAAGATACAACAAATTATTTTGGAATTACCGTTTTTGATTCGAACGAGAATGAAATTCAGCTCATTGAAAAAAAATATAATATACATATTCCTCGTCCTCATCTCAGTCCAGGGAATGGGAGAGTAATCGAAAATGGTAAGCATGCTGCTAATATACCTGTCCCCAAAGAAAAGCTAAAAGAAATAGCGCTATAGCGTATATAAGATGGAAACAAGGATTGGTAGAATAGATGTTGTGTGCTACCTTGTATGCCTGCGAGTATACCTAATGCTATTTGTCCCACGATGACGATACTAACACTATTTGAAGAGTAGCTCCAAAAAGTGAAAGGTAGAACTCCTAGAGAAATAATAAAGGCTGATTGAATTATTAGAATTGGCCGTTTAATAAAATCTGAAAAATAACCGCAGCTGATACAAGATATTGCAAAGATCAAGCTATTTGCTGCAATAAGTAAAGGAAGTCGGTTTTGAGGAAATGCGGGGTTTAATTTTATCATCATTGGACCCACTGAGAGTAGTAAATAACCTACTAGGGATAAATGGCCAGCGACGAGAAACGTTAGTAACATCGAAAATTTATATGTCATCCAGCTTGTTGCTATTGGAGTAAAGTATGAAGTTTTTTGAGATATGAAATTCTTATTTTCTCTTAATTGGTATCTAATATAAATACCAAAGCAAGCTATGGTTGTTCCAATAAAAAATGCTATGCGAAAACTATTTTTATAAGGTAGATAAGACAATAAAATTGATATCGTGGTCGCCAAGATAACACCAAATACACTTGATGCTGTGATCAGGCTACTTATTAGGCCCGGTTTGGCTGTTGTCTGTTCTAACGTGTATATTGCTGCGCCATTATATTCTCCACCAGTACATAAACCTTGAATGATTCGAACAAAAAAAAGAGTAAATGGTGCTAAATTTCCAATAGACTCATAACTGGGTAACAAGGTTACGGTTAAACTTGGTATTGCCATCATAATCATGGAAAGGGATAAGGCTTGTTTTCGTCCGTAGCGATCTCCAATATAACCAAATAAAAGACCACCAAGGGGACGTACTAAGATTCCTAAAACAACAATTCCTAGGCTTCGGTAAATAGTCAATAAATAGGTGTTTGTTTGTTGGAAAAATATTTGTCCGAGTAAAGGTGCATAAACAAGGACAAGTGATGAGTCGTAAAATTCTAAGGTTGTTCCTAAAATAGTAGAAACTATAGGATGGCGAGAAAAGCTCAAGGGACTAATGAAAAGCCAGTCTACCAGGAAGATACAGATATTTATCAGGTCTTGTCAAAAATAATGTTGTAATTGTTCGGTACGTTGTACTAAAACAGATCTTAATTTTCTTAGAGATTTTAATACAATCATTTTTACTTTAGGAGGGGCAATGCCTAATTTTTCAGATACTTCAGCTAAGGTAACAATTCGTTTATTTAAAAACATTTCTGTAATAATACAGTGTTCAATAGGGGATAACTCGTTCATTGCTACAATAAGCCAATCAAGTCTTTTTTGAAATAAGAGGTTTTCTATTTCTTCTTCTTCTATATTTGTATCAGGGTCGGCAAATACTTCGTGAAATTTTTCACTATCTAATGATATGCTGGTAACCATCCCATTTTCTGAATGTTTCCCTTCTGTAGGTGTAGAGTTGCCATTAATATACTTTTGCGTTTCTTGATATTCCGCAAGTAAATCTTGCCTTTTTTTTTGGTTTTTTATGGTGTACAGAAAGGATAAGATGTATTCTTGGATGAATGCCTTTACCCACCATTTTGCATAACATGAAAAACGAGCACCATGTGTAATTTCGAATTTTTCAATAGCGCGCATTAAACCTAGCATACCTTCTTGGATTAAATCCTCAGTTGAAATTGAAGTATATCGTTGGTAGATTTTTGCTTCTTTTATAACTAATTTTGCATGACTCGTAATCAAAATCTCATAATTGTTGATATCAAATCGGTTAATAAAAAAATTGTATTCTTCCTCAGCTGATAAATTTGGTCTGTTTTGTAAGTAACTTATGTATTTTTTGTTATAACTTTTGATAAACAAGAAAGTATACATATTGCTTATACATATAATCACGTTATCTTAACAAAGTAAAAATATCCTTAAGGAGAAGGGAGGATTCTAACACCTGTGTGTTCGATTTGGAGAGGGATAAGTTCAAATGGAGCTAGAATTTCTTGTTCTATAGTGCCAAGACCAATAACACACCCCCCTAATCCTGGACCAGTGATTTTTGCACCATAAACAGTTTCTGTATGATCGAGCCTGCTTAAAATTTCCTGAGTCTCTTTTGTCTGTAATTTGTTCGTGGAAAGGATACCTTGTCCAATCTCCATTAATTCACCTAATTTTTTCACATTATTGTTTTTTAGTTCTTGAAAAAACAAGTGAGACAAGTCTCCTAAAATAGCATGCAGTTTTGAATAAATTGATGGAAAAGATCGTTCGCGTATAAGGCAGCGTTTAATAGCAATTGATTCAGATGTAATCGTACCAGAGTAAACAGCAAATAGGGGCAAGTCTGACAAAAAGCTTTCAATTAAAGTTGGGTGTGATTTGTTTTTCTCTGTATGATGAATAATTTTACCATATGTGCTTGCAGCCACTTCTGCGCAAGAACTATCGGGTCGTACAGCTGAAACAGCTTGGCTAGCGATTCTGAAGATATCCCCTAAGTTTGTGTGGTGGTGCAAGTAGTGATAGAAAGCACTGGACAGTATTACAGTGATAGCAGCATTCATTCCGAGCTGTTTATCTACCATGGTGTTTTTGTGATAGACAATTTGAAAGCCCTGATGTCTTAGTTGTGGTAGAAATTGTTTGAAGCTAGACAGGGTATATTGATAAGTGGGAGGCGCTGACAATGTTGAAAGATTTATAGTACAGGGACCGCATAAATCAGATGATATATCTAATACGGGGTCATCTATTGGTGTAACCGAAACAGTAAAATGTTGGTTTATGGCTGCAACTACAGAGGGGTATTCTGAAGCTGTGTATTTTCCTGTGAAAATAATACTTCCTGGAGCAGAGCATGTAATTGTAGTCATCGGCACGTTCCTGTTGAACCAAAGCCACCGACGTCGCGTTTCGTGGTTGTTAACGTATCGACACAAATGAAGTCCACTTTTTTATATGTTGCAATAATCATTTGTGCGATTCTCATATCAGAAGTAATAGTAAATGGGTTCTTGCCAAAGTTTACTAAAATAACACTGATTTCTCCTCGATAATCCGCATCAATTGTTCCAGGTGTGTTCAGAACGGTGATCCCGTGTTTTAAAGCAAGACCAGAACGTGGTCGAACCTGAGCCTCATACCCTTCCGGTAGAGCCATAGAAAAACCGCACGGGATTAAAGTATGTGTTCCGGGGGATAAAATAATTTCTTGATCGATAGCGGCATACAGATCCATACCGGCGCTACCCTCTGTGGCATAAGTTGGCATTTTACCATTTCTTAATAATTGAAGAGAGATTTGCATCTGATACTAATAATTTTATAATATTATTAATTATACCGTGCCCTTAGAATGAGGACAATTAAAGGTATTATTTATTTTTCAATCGTTTTTAAACGTATCACTGCACCATAAGTGAATGATCAGATTTCATCGAATCCTGATAGGGAGACGGGAAATTATTGTATAAATGACTTTGGATAAGTTCTAAACTTCCATTTTCTATGGCAGTGACTAGTCTATCTCTAAACTGATCTCTGTCTAATCCTGGAGGTATAATTTCCATAACTTTAGCTTCTATACGGCCAGGATATTTTAAAAAATGCCGTTTTGGCCAATATATTCCTGAGTTAAGAGCAATAGCTGCCACAGGTAGGTCAAGTTTTTTATAAAGAAGATAAACACCATCGGTGTAGTCAGTTTTTTCACCCACAGCGGTTCGTCGACCTTCTGGAAAAATTATAATATGTGACCGGTTTTTTTTTACTTCATTCCGTGCTTCATCCAACATGTGTTTGATAGCTTGAACAGGTTTTTTTCGGTCGATAGCGATTGCGCCCATAAGTGTTACAAGTTGTCCAAATATGGGTAATTGTTTAAGCTCTTTTTTGATAATAAAAACAGATTGTTCGCCGAGTGCTATGTGCAAGGCCCCTGTTTCCCAAACAGATTGATGCTTAGAGGCAATAATCATCGGAACTTCACTTTTTTGTATTTGTTCAAATCCGTCAAGATGGTAAGTTAATCCAACAAAACGTTCGACGAGGATGAAAATTATTTGCGCCCATACTTTTCCAAGATATTGCGTTAACTTTCGATTTCTTATGATATAAAGAGCTACGAGCAAAAACGGTAAAAGCAAGATAAAAATTATTGCAAGACAAATATAGCAACCAAGACAACGTAAAAATAATTTCATAAAAAACGCTCCATAGTTTTCTTTGATTGTTCAACGGCAGGTTGATCAAAAGGATTTACATTGGCTAACTTTGCAAGTGTTAAAACTTCCAAAATAAATTGCATCATAATAAAGCCAAAACTTTTTTCTGATAAATTAGGAAGGATAAAATCGCGAACATGGTGACCAGCTGTTTGTAAAACGTGATTTGTATTATAAAAATGTGCTTTTAAGAATGAATTGGTATCATATTGGTTATACAACATCATATCGTGATGGTGCGTTTTTAGAGGGCTTCTTGATACAGGTATAGTATCACAATTTACCCTTAGCAAGCTAAATACATATTTATGAGGTCCATCCAGGTAGAGTTGCAATTGAGAATGCTGGTCTAATGTCCCTGTATTGACTACCGGTTGGAATCCAAACGCTTTGCCATATATATCTTTTTTCCCCAAAGATTCGGCAATAAGTTGAGTACACCAGGATAACAAACCTGAAAAATAGTCTCCATAACCCCAAAGTACATGTATTTGATATCCTTTTTGGTAGGCGTAAAATAATTTTTCAGCTTGTGCTGCTGCTGTTGTGTATTGCTCTAAAGCCATTGTGGCGCCAGCGATAAATTTCTCAGGATTGAGTCCCATCAATAAACAAGGGATGTATCCAACAGCTGTGAATGCTGAAAATCGTCCGCCAATATCGGAAGGATGGGGGATTATGGGCCATCTGTTTATTTCTGCGATGTCTAATAAGGGACTAGATTTAAGTTGCGTGATGACCAAAGCATTCTTGGGAGATAGGGCTGAAATTTGGCACAGTATTTCTGACGTTGAGCCAGATTTTGAAATAAAGATGATACCTGTGTCGTCTAGATTTTCATGTTGCAGACGATTTAATGTTATCGGATCAATACTGTCTAAAATACGTATATTGTTCTGGGAAGACAAAGGCAATAATGCTTGGGTCGTTAATATAGATCCACCTAATCCGCAGATTAAGAATTTTTTGTAACGTCGCTTAAAGTCCTCAACAGTAGGTAGCCAATTAGGTGCCTCATTTAATACTTTGAAAAGAGACAAGTTTTGGATTTGACAGGCGAGATCAGCTTCTATGTTGTTCATAGTGGCGGTCAATTCTATTTGTCTTAGTGTAGCATAGCAATTCTTAATTTTTTTTTAGCTTTTAGGGGTCTACAATCGACTCCAGGTTCAACGTATTGAGCGTACATGTCTCAAGCGAAAAAGTTGAAGCATCCTTTTAAGGAGGTACAACAAAGGCCATTTAAACAAAAGGATCAGTCTGTTGAGTTGATTTCAGAATGGCAGGACAAACAAGATCCGAAACTTTTATCCAGAATTATGGTGGCCCATCAGAACTTGGTTAAAAAAGTGGCGCATGGGTATAGTGGCTATGGTTTGCCTATAGGTGACTTAATTTCCGAGGGCAACATTGGTGTTATGCACGCTTTAAAGCATTTTGATCCAAAACGTGGTTTTCGTTTTAGTACCTATGCAGTGTGGTGGATCAAGTCAGCGATTAATGATTTTTTAGTGGCGACCCACTCTCTTATTCGCATTCCCAAATCACCCATTACGCGTAAGTTGTTTTTTAAATTGCCTAATGCTGTACAGGCTGAATTGGCTAAGCATATGACAGAAAACCTTTCTGATGAAATGATTGATTCAATTGCCGAAAAATTGAAGGTTCCGGTTGAACAGGTGGTTCATATGTTAGGGCGCATAAAACGGGAGGTGTCTCTGAATAATCCTTTAGGGGGGGAGTCAGAGGGGGCAGAGGAATGGCAAAATTTTATTCCCACAAAAGATTTGACTCAAGAGCAATTGGCTGAAATGCATGAAGAACAAGCAAGGCGAACAAAATTGCTGGATGAGGCCATGACGATTTTAACAGATCGGGAAAGGCAAATTATTTATGCCAGACACTTTAAAGAGCCGCCTGACACATTTGAAGCGATTGGCAAAAAAGATCATTTATCACGCGAAAGAGTTCGCCAGATAGAAAAAGCGGCGTTTAATAAAATGCGAAGTCATATAAAGCAAAATGTCGATTGGAGCGTGGAATCTTTATAAATAAGGTTCTTGCGAGGCTAATAAAACTAGAGAAGTGTTTTTTTCTAATTTTGGATATAGCGCTGCGCTAGCATGGGGCCCGCCCGTTCGGCCACGCCGGAAGCTCCCGTCCCGCCTCCACCACTACATAGCTTCGCCGTTAGGTCCCGGCAAACTGAATTGTTGCCAAAACCTTAACCTTGCACGAAGGGGTTCCATCCCCATCGCCAAGTCGTTTATGATAAAAATGCGCGCGCACTTTTAGAATAAACAAAGCGAAATCTACCCATGGGCATGGATAGATCGATTTACATCACTATGGACCAGACTTCTCCTGATCTAACTAACCACCTAACAATAATTATGGGCTAAAAAAGTTAAAACAAAGTAACGTAAAAAGTTTTTTGATTTCGAAAGGGGCTAATGGTAGGTAACGCTTCTTCTATTTTTATACTTTTGTTTTTATCATGGGGTATGATTTTATAAATACATCCCCCAGATGGCGATCCAATTACAATTATTCGCGGCAGCTTTTGCTAAGAAGAAACAGCCGGAGTTTATGAAGACCATTACGGTTGATTCGGGTTATATGCCCGATGATATGCAGCACTTGTTAAGTGATGGATATATTAAGCAAAATGGCATGCTGTTGCTGCGCCAGAAAATGAGCGCGGCATACAGAGAAAGAAATTGGAAGCTCTACTTACAGCTGGTTCGTGCGGAGATGGATTTCAAAAAAGGCCGCATTCCCTTTGATCAGGCCTTGAAAAATATTTTTATGGGGTAGGGGAAAGTTTAAATTTTTATTAACGTTTGGTTCTTATTTATAAATACTGCTAACTGATTAAATTTATTTCATGATACTTTTATGGTTATTTCATTCCACTTCAGCTTTTTTTGGACCTTTTAAGAAAAAAGAGGTGCAGCCTGAATCAGCAAATCATCGTTCACTGCAGAGTTGGAAAGAACGATTTCAACATTTAGGTGTTGAGTTTAAGAAAAAAAGAGTACCAAATGAGTCATTAGAATTGTGCTTAGCAGGTAATGGGCGCGAAGTTTTTTATGAAAAGGTACAAGCTGAGGTGCAAGAATTAGTAAAGGATTATACGGATCGCAAATTTGTAGATCTAAAGGATATTTTTGAAAAAACTATTGCGCTTGCGTTGGAAGAGGCTTTGAGTGGAATGCAAGATGAATACAAGCGTTATAAAGATGTGGGTAATGCGGATGAACTCTTGCGTTATCATTTATCGCCGATATATCAAGCGTTTGATAATATTATGCGTATATGGAAGAACAATACTGAAGCTCATTGGTCTTCAGGTCACAAAGGTGTGTTAAATCATTTGCAGAATCAAGTTCAAACGTTCATTCAAGATATTGAAAAATCCCACCCACTTTTTAAGAAAAGAATTGGCGAGATAAATAAAAGAGATATGGGAAAAGTAAAAGACGATATCTCACCGGCATGGTAGCACCAACATACTGTTAATATTTTAATTTAAACTATATTTGTTTTATAATTAAAATATAGAATTAATATAATATATTGGCATGAAGAAAATTGCATTTTGTTTTGCTACTTATGATAATCTAAGCCACCCCAAAATCTGGGAAGATTTTTTTGCGCAAGCTGATCCAAAACAGTATGTTATTTTAACTCATGCCAAGCATCCTGAAGCCGTCAACCAAGATTTTATTAGAAATCATCTGATACCTGAATACCACGAAACAGCGTGGGGTAGTATTAAAGTGACACGTTTATGGCAAAGGATGTTTGAAATTGCCTTCCAAGATCCTTTGGTATATAAGGCGATTAATATAACGCAATCCCATATCCCAATTAATAATTTTGCTCATGTTTATGAATCCGTTACATCCACAGGTAAAGGGCTATTAGACTGGGAACCACCCACACCCGGAGGGCACCATGCCAATCGTCGTGAAGCTTTGAAAGACAAAAATTTTATTCCGTCAGAGGAATTTGTTTTCCATGGAGCTGAGGGGATTTGTTTTTCAAGAGATATGCTCAATTTTTTTCTGCAACATGATAATACCCATTTATTCGAAGACATGTTTGCGACAGATGAGCATTATATTGGTAGTAGCCTTGTGCATTACAAGTGTGAAAATTTGGTCGAACGTCGATCAATTAATGCCTGGTTGACATGGGGTGGCGGTAATCATGGCGGATTAAAATCAATCTCAGAAGAAAAAATTAGAGAGCTGCGTGGAGAAGGTAAACTTTTTGCCAAAAAATTAGCACCAGGGGCTCAAGTTCCAGCTATGTGTATTCAGTAATTTTGGGAGATGGATATGTCGTCGCGTGTCGAAATGGCAAGGAAGCTGGTACAAGAAAATGAATTCGAGGTTGCGAAGCAGATTCTGGAGAAGGAGCACCAAGATTTAGAGGCTTTATATTTACTGTCTTTGCTCTACCGGTATGATGATGATGAGTATGACAAGGAAAGGGTTGTGATCGAAAAATCCCTGACGCTTAGCGCTGATCAAAATTATATGAAAGAAAGATTAAAGTGGCACAATCTACCAATTTTTGATCGCATCGTCCCAAGGAAGCCCCTCCATCTTCCGCGGGATCCTGATACTGCACCAAGTGCTGAGGTGCTTGAAAATATGTGTTTTGTGACGGGGCAAGCTCAGTATCATTGGTCTTCATCTCATCTATTCCAAAGATGTATTGAATTATCCACCAAAGCCAAGTTTGTGCGGAGATGGATTTCAAAAAAGGCCGTATCCCCTTTGATCAGGTTTTGAAAAATATTTTTATGGGGTAGGGGGATTTTGCTTCGTTATTAAATCTAATTCATTTTTAAAGGCCTGATCAAATTAACAAAAGAAACATGGCAGGGGTAAAAGAAAGTATTACGCCTGCGTGATGATTCCATATTATTTGAATTTAATAGTTTAAATTTAAATTATATTTGTTTTATACTTTAAATATGGGGTTAACAAAATATATTGACATGAAGAAAGTTGCATTTTGTTTTGCTACTTATGAAAACATGAGTCACCCAAAAATATGGGAGGATTTTTTTGCTCAAGCAGATCCCGATCAATATGTCATTCATACACATGCTAAATATCCAGAGGCTGTTACACAGTCCCTTGTAAAAAATCATCTGATTTCTGAACATTACGATACGACATGGGGAGGTATTAAATTGGCCCGATTGTGGCTAAGAATGTTTCATCTAGCATTTGAAAATCAAAGTGTCTACAAAGCAATAAATCTGTCACAATCTTGTGTTCCTATTCGAAGTTTTCAAGAAACTTATGAGTCTCTCACACAAACGGACAAGGGGTTTATGGGGTGGTGTGACTGCTCTACTAATGATCCCGAACGCCGATGGTTTCAGTTCAGATATCAAGCTATAAAGGATAAAAATTTATTTCCTGCTACACATTGGGTAGGGCATATGGCAGAAGGTATCGTTGTTTCGAGAGAAATGAATGAGCTTTTGTTAAATAACGATAATACTGCAATTTTTGAAAACGTGTCTTTCCCTGAAGAGCTTTATATTGGTTGTACTTTATCTATGTTGGGGAAAAAATCTTTGATACTAACCAATCCTAATAGTCACAACAGTCAACATGGTATACATCATCGTCTGGAAGGATCACATCCATGGGGAGGAGGAAGTCATACAGGGCTTTCCAGCATCTCAGAAAAATTTATTCAAGAGCTACGGAGCAGGGGACACTTGTTTGTCAGAAAATTAGCACCAGGGGCTCAAGTTCCAGCTATGTGTATTCAGTAATTTTGGGAGATAGATATGTCGTCGCGTGTCGAAATGGCAAGGAAGCTGGTACAAGAAAATGAGTTCGAGGTTGCGAAGCAGATTCTGGAGAAGGAGCATCAAGATTTAGAGGCTTTATATTTACTGTCTTTGCTCTACCGGTATGATGATGAGTATGACAAGGAAAGGGCGGTAGTCGAAAAATCATTGGCGCTTGATGCTGATCAAAATTATATGAAAGACAGATTAAAGTGGCACAATCTACCAATTTTTGATCGCGTTGTGCCGCGAAAACCCCTCCATCTTCCGCGGGATCCTGATACTACGCCAAGTGCTGAGGTACTTGAAAACATGTGTTTTGTGACCGGGGCAGATAGTAAGTATTTCGAATTGATGGTGGAGTGCATCGAATCGATCAAGGCCACGCGGTTATACAAAGACGTGCCGATTTGTGTGTTGGATTGTGGATTGACGGATGAAGAAAAGCATTATTTGATAGAGAAATTAAGTGTAAAGGAAATTAAGGATCCTAAAAAATCTAGTTATATTTCTGAGTTATTGTTAGGGATTAATATATCTCTCACTGCTCGAACAATACTGCATCATATTTTTCCGGGGTATCAATATTATTTTTATGTGGACGCAGATGCTTGGGTTCAAGACGAAAGATCTATAGATCGATACTTAAATTTAAGTCAAAAATGATAATTGTCATATACTGAAACAACTTCTCTAATTTTTTGATCACAATATACAAGATGCAGTGCCACCATATCTGTATGGTAATGAAAACCTTTTGTGGCAACGCACTCTTCAAAGTATTTTCTGAACTTATCAAATAAGTTATATGCTTGATTGAAACACCAAATTCCCCCATTGACAAACGGTGTTACACTGAACAATTCTGGATTCCAGTAATTCTCTGGAATTATATTCAAATTGCAACATCCCGGATATTCTATAAATTTCATATTCTCTCTAGGTTCAGGATAACCAGGATCGTTAGCTCCTCCAATTCCACATTTTTGACTTAAATTTAAGTATCGATCTATAGATCTTTCGTCTTGAACCCAAGCATCTGCGTCCACATAAAAATAATATTGATACCCC
>DAHXKW010000107.1 GCA_027366195.1 Alphaproteobacteria bacterium
ATTTTTCAGTATGCATAGTGCAATGGCTGCGGCTGCGGCCGCCGCAGCTTCTGCTCCTATTCTTTCTACCAGTATCGCAACTCATACCGTGAGATTGCCGCGGATGCAAGAGCTCATACATGAAGCGCACAGACTATCTGAAAACGTTCGAGGGAAAGAAATTGTTTGTGTTACTGGAAAAAGTAGAGTTGGAAAGGGTACGATTATTAACTACTTACAATACCAATGCTCTCACCAAGTGACGCCAGATGGTTTGGGCGCCGAACCAATTCCAGGAAGCAATCCTGGTGTTGAAACATCTGATAGCGACAGATCCCATACATTGTATCCTAAGCTTTATGGAGAATTTTGCGATCTTGCCGGATTTGCCGACAACAGAGGTGCTGAAGAAAGAATTTGTGGCACAATTGGATTAGAAATGGTGGCCAGAAAAGCTAAAAGTTTAAAGATTCTTATGGTTGTTGATGGCTCTAATTTAACAGATCTAAATCCTTTAAAAGCAGTGGGTGATATTATTGATTGTGCAGAAATATTAAGGGGACTTTTGGAAATACCAGGAGAAAACGAACATGCTCATTCTCATGATATATTATTCTTATTCAACAAGTGTGACATTCGTTGGACCGATGATCATCTTCTGAAGAGACTTGTAAGATTAAAAGCGGATATTACTAAAAAAATGGAAACAAATCACGAAGAAAGCGAAAGATTAAGAGCCGCATTGTCTTCTCTAAATTTTATGCTTGCACGCACAATGTACATAAAGATCGTTAACATTTTTGATGACTTAGGATCCAGGAATAAAGTCTTAGATATAATAAAATCTGACAAATTGCCGGTCGTAAAATTAAATACGAGAAACATAAATAAATTGAGTAATGACCGCTTAGCATTTGATCGTGTATTGTTTCAGTTGGCATTTGAACTTACTGGATTACTTAATGAAGAAAGCGTATCTGGGCCACTAATGATTTTTTTAGACTCAGATACAGAAAATTTAACAAATTTTTCTGTAACTACGCAGCAAAGAGAACAAAGATTAAAAGATACGTTGAAAGCGGAACTTGCTGATATTGATCAAAGGAAACAAAAGGAAGCTAATACAAAAGAAGATCTTGATAAAGACACAGTAGTTCAATTTTGGGAAGCAAGAGCTTCTCGTGTTTTGAGTGATCTATTTACTCGCTGGGAGCCAACATATAATCTAGGTGCTCCATTCCTTTCTTATTCTGAACATCTTGGAGATCTAGATATTAGTAATTTTGGTGTGAATGGTAACAATCAATCAGGTTTTACGAGCGCATGTGACCCATTATGTGCAGGCGCTTTTGAAGGAACGCCATTGGAATTTAGTGGCAATCAAGTTCACCGTTATACTTGGCAAAGGCTTGTAGACAAGAATAATGGAATATATCGCGCGTCTTACCACCGTCATTTCGATCCTGGTGACCTAGCAGCTTACCCAAATCCCATAGCTTGGTTGGCTGGCATTGTAGCTTATTTTAGAAGCAATGATGTCATGAAAGTTGAGATTTTTGGTGAGAAAAGAAAAAAACCTGAAAATACTAGAATAATTCAACAATGTAACTTGAAGATAGATGAGCTTGTTGCTCGTACTATGCAAATTCAAGAAGATTTGGGCAAATTAGAAAGCCAAACTGAAGAAGACAGAGTTAATATTTTAGAGAAATATAGGAAGGCAGCAAATGAACAAAAGGAAACGAAGGAAGCTCTACGAAAAAGGTGTAAACAGAATGAGACGCTTATCAAATCTATATCTGACATAATAGATAATTTATATACCCCGGGATCAGAAAACGATTCACCAACACTTGTGAATTTCAGACAGGCATATCAACGTTTCAGCATGCATCAAGAAACAGCAGCTTAGGCATCGTCTGCAGTGCTTACAAAACGACCGAGTATCTTGATATTAGGATCCGTTAGTTTTTAATTTTTATAATTGGATTGAAGTAATAAGGTGCTGTAAACGACCGTGATTATTCTTCTGAATGAATCGAGATGATCCTACCCCACTTTTGTGGACACAGCTACGCGACAATTTTTGATTGATTTTCGAAACACATAGGTGACACGAATCCAATCGCAGAATGCCTGCGCAAGCGGTTATAGTAAGCCTCCAGGTAGTAGAAGACACTTTGTCTCGCCATTTCTCTTGTTGCATACTTCTCGGTATAAATCAATTCTATTTTCAGTGTATGAAAAAAACTCTCAGCTACGGCATTATCTCAACAGTTTCCTTTGCGACTCATGCTACAAGTAAACCCATGTTGTTTGAGCATATTTTGATAATCATGAGAACAATATTGGCTACCTCTGTCAGAATGGAAAATGACACCACGAGGAAAGCCTCGTCCACGTAGGGCCATGGTGAATGCATTGCATACTAAATCACGCGTCATGCGCGGTTGAATAGACCATCCCACAATAGCTCGAGAATACAGGTCAATAACTATCGCTAAATAAAGCCAACCTTCTTCGGTCCAAATATAACTAATATCGCCCACCCATTTCTGATTAGGTCCTGTAGTACTAAAATCACGGTTGAGTATGTTATCAGCCACAGGTAAGGTGTGTTTAGAATCCGTGGTTACTTTAAATTTCTTCTTGGCTTGAGCGTGTAGCCCAAGCTACTTCATTCTACGTGCTACACGATTCTTACCAAGCTTTTCTCCACGCTCACAGAGCTCTTGGGTAATACGCGGACAACCATAACGACTCCGATGTAGCGTAAATATGTTTTTAATTTTTTCATCTAATACAATATTAGACTGTTCCTGTTTGCTAGGTTGATGTTGAGTCCAAGCATAATAACCACTGCGTGCAATAGAAAACACAGAACACATCCTTCCAATACTAAATTGTTCTTCATTTTTTTTAATAAAGGCGTACTTCACTTTTGATGCTGAGCAAAGTACGCCGCCGCTTTTTTTAGTATTTCTCTTTCTTCTCGGACAACGCCTAATTCTTTATGTAGTCTTCTGTTTTCTTCTAATAAACGGGAAACATCTGTTTGTGTATTTGAATTTGTAGTAGTAGTAATTTTTTCTTTTTTATCTGTTAACCATGTCTGTAATGTCCCAACAGGTATCCCAAGCTCTTGAGCTGTTAATTTTATTGATGGTGATTTTAAAGCAAGGCTTATTGCGCTTTCTTTAAATTCTTTGGTGTATTTTCTGGTTTGTCTTGGCATGTTAATCCTCCCTCATTCATGTTCATTTTACTCGTTTTTCTGTGTCCATTAATTCGGGGTAGGATCATCAGGAGCTTATACAAAATTATTGTACAAAACACTTTCTGAAGCTGGTATTCGTACCTGCTGTGCCAATCCTTTGTTTATCAGAAGATTTGCACAAGGATTTGGTGTGTTGGCTAAGACAGATGAAATTGATGCAAAAACTCTTGCACTATATGGTGAGAAGGTTAATCCAGAACCGACAAGTTTTATGAACGATGTCCAACTGGAGTTTACAGAGTTGATGTACGTCAGAGAATCAGCAATGAAAGATTA
>DAHXKW010000115.1 GCA_027366195.1 Alphaproteobacteria bacterium
GTTAGATGTGGCGATTAGTAAGGAGCTTCGTGACCCATTGAAGAATCACAAGCTTCGTGCCAGGCTGAGACAAGGGAATAATACCCATTGTTTCTGGCTCTTTGAGTTTGTGTGGTAATCCCCAGAAATCGCGGAGCTTTATATCTGTACCCATTTCGGGTGCATGCTTCTTTTTTTCTAAAGGCAACACAGCAGACTTTGGCTTGTTCATGAAGCATTGTAACCGTTTTTCTAGTTCTTTTGGCGGAATGCCGCGCAATTTAAGGAGGAGAAAGGGATCAAAATCCAGCTCTTCCGCCAACCGATAGTAAAGCCCCGCAATATGTTTACACGGATTTTCCCAGTCAGGACAAGAACAGTGCGTTTGCATATCTTGGCTACTTTTAGGAAGAAGTATCGCTACAGAGGATGGCAGCTCTTTTGTGGCCAATTTGGCCAGCACCAGCAGATCTTTAGCCGTGTCATCTAAGATATCTTCCCAATTTTCCAGCGGAACAAAAGTAATTTCTGTTTTGTAATAGGGTGTCTCATAGATTCCATAATAGGGATTTTTATTGCCTTTGATTTTAGCCACAACTTTATTATCTTTTTGTGTATACGCCATAATCCGTTCTGATGAACGGTACGCCCTGCCCCGCGTCAATCGATCTTTATCGATAAAAGAACAAAGGGCATGCATAAACTTTTCACCCCACCAGGTTTTGGCTGTACTATTCATCATCGCTGAACGCCTCTTTTCTCAGTTTGACAAGACCCATAAATTTATGGGTATCTAGATCTTTCAGCCATGTTGTATCATCATTCAATACTGATTCGGAGAGTTCTTTTTTGGATTCAATCATCTGATCAATTTTTTCTTCTAAGGTGCCCAGTGTTACGAATTTATGCACGAGCACTTTTTTGTCTTGTCCAATACGAAACGCACGGTCTGTGGCTTGGTTTTCAATCGCTGGATTCCACCAACGATCAAAATGAACCACCTGACTGGCTTTGGTTAAAGTAATACCCACACCACCGGCTTTAAGAGAAAGAATAAAGACAGAAGGAAGTGTGTGAGGATCTTGAAATTCGGCGATCATTTGATCGCGTTGTGTTCTTGATGTGCCGCCATGGAGTAAATACGTATTGTATTGTTTACTCAGCTGTTTATGTAAAGCCATACAGACTTCTTGATATTGGGAGAAAACCAATACACTGTCTTCATTCTGAATGGCTTCTGCAATAATTTCTTCTAAACGCTGCAGTTTCAATGATCTTGTGACGGAAAAATCACTATTATCTTGTAAGAATTGTGCCGGATGGTTACAAATTTGCTTAAGGCGTGTCAGCGCGGCTAGCATCGTAATCGGCGTGAGGGCTTGCTGTTCTTCCGTACCTTTTAAGCTGTCTTCTAGTTGTTTGACAACATTTTGATACAAAGCCGCTTGTTCCTTAGTCAGTTGGCAATAAACTTTTTGTTCAATCTTATCTGGCAGTTCAGCCATGATATTTTTATCTGTTTTCATACGTCTTAGAATAAAGGGCTCAACCAAGCGTCTCAATTTGTCTCGATTGGCCGGTACACGATGGAAATTACGCTTAAACTGTGTACTGGTACCCAAATAACCCATGTTGAGGAAATGGAACAAAGACCACAAATCAATCAAACTATTTTCAATAGGTGTCCCGGTAACAGCTAGTTTGTGATGAGATTTGAGGTTTTGGATGGCTTTTGTCTGAATGGCGTTGGGGTTCTTAATGTTTTGTGCTTCATCCACAATGACACGATGCCACTGAATAGGCTTAAATATTTTAAGATCACGCCGCATCATAGAAAACGTCGTCAAAAGTACCTCGGCTTTTTGAAGATCAGTTGGTTTTGACTGTGTATGATAAGTAGTAACGGTTAATTGCGGCGCAAATTTGGTTATTTCTTTTTCCCAATTGCCTAAAACAGACGTCGGCACAATCAGTAAATTAGTACGATTTGTTTGCCGATCAGACAACATGAGAGCAATGATTTGGATGGTTTTACCCAGTCCCATATCATCAGCCAAACAAGGATTAAGTCCCAACTGTTCCATATACCGGAGCCAGGAATAGCCCAATTTTTGATAACCACGTAATTGTCCATTGAAACCATCGGGTTCATCGTACATTGTCAAGTTTTGTTTACCACATAAGGTAAGCATAAAGGCGTCAGTCTCAGCATCTAATTCAATGTCGGGATGTGACGCACGTTCCATCAAGCTGAGTAAATTCATATCCTCAGAAGGATGTTCTTGCCAAAAGGCTAAGATTTTTTCCATTTGGGCTAAATCCAACTGCACCCACTGTCCACGAAATTGAACCACTTCTTCTTTTTGAACCAAAAGTTGTTGCCATTCTTCTGGTGTGATCGCTTGGCCGTTAAGAGACAGGTGCCAATCAAATTGCAAAACTTGTCCTAGGGAAAAGAACCCTTTTTCTGGTGAGGAAGATTTGGTTGTCGATTTGCGACTAAGTTTAAGCTTGGCAACGCTTTGCCCTTTGGGGGTATACCACGCAGGAATAATAATCGGAAATCCCGCACTTTGTAAAACCCAAGCTGTTTCCTTCAAAAACATTTGTGCCTCTGCGGTAGAGAGGTGAATCGGCTGTAATTTGTCTTGATCAAATGCGGCTTCAAATGCGGGAAAGATGCGCAATGCTAGCCCTAGTTCTTCAATATGATCGTACCAGTTGGCCTGTTCTGCTTTTGTACGATCTGTTTTATTTTGCACAAAACACTGCAACGTCCAAGTCTGCTGGACATGGTCAGGGGCTTCCAGCTTAAAACACAACGCATGTTTTTGCGTATCTAACGCTGATTTCCAAATGACCCAATCATTGATCTCTTCAGTGGAAAAGGGTACCTTGCTTTTTTGGAAATACTTTTGCAAGAAGGTGCCTTCAATTTGCTTTCCCGTAGCAGCGGGTATAGTTGTAGATTTGACCATTTGACTGATGCACGTATCAAAGAAATGGCGCAAGAGGGGGTCTTTGTCATAAACAAAACCCTGGCTGAAACAACAAATATCGGGTATAAATTGCGCCAGTTCTTGCGTAACCGGATAAAAAGAGGACCAAACAGGTTCTTGCGCTTCTGAAATAGCAGGGATATAGAGGTTTTTATCCACAATCAATTCTAAATGCACAACCATATTGCGCCAAAACAATAAATCAGGTGCGATACGCATATCACCTGTCAGTTCTAGATTTTTGAGTTCAGAGGCTGTCAGTCCGATACACGCTTGTTCATGGTATTCATACGTGATACGGTCTACGTCTGGATAAGCACTATTTAAATGGTTGGCCATAACGAGAGAGGGCAAACGCTTCTTTTGGTAGGTCGGCAATAGGAGTGTTATCGTGACTTTGGGCTTCGCCAGGGCGGGTGTGCCCGTAGCCGCATTCTTCTCAGACCAAACGCAGATTTTGCCCACCGTAGGGACCCAGGTGCCGTGTAACAGTTCCATCAGGTTTTCTCCCCATCTTCTCTAGGCATAATCGATACGGGTGGCCGTTGTCTACGTAATTTTATACGCTTAATACCCATCACGTCTACGGTTTGTGCGTTTTGATCGCTTTATAAGGAAGATTGTGTAAACAATATTGTTATTTAGGATTTACGTAACAAAGCCAGCATGTTGGCGAGTGGATAAGTTTCACCTGTTTTTTGTGCGCGCTTACTCGCTTCTTCTGCAATGTCAACCAATGAAACATCATCACGAGTTTCTAGATAAGTATGAATACCTGGTCTTACCACCAAAGCAACACCTCCGGGGTATTCCACTTGTTCTGCTGGACCAACATCAAAGTCCCATGATTCGATTTTCCTTGATTTCAGGTCGACATAAGTTCCAAATAACTGTACAACGTCTACATATCCTTCAACTGGTTGCATAAGTCAGTTTCAAACTAATCCCTTATCAGGGTTGTGTTTTTGGACTATGATAAATTTTCTACGACTCACCATACAAGAAGTATTTTTATGGCGCAATCTTTAATAAAAGACCGAAAACAAAGGATTCCTGTAACATTAAGCGAATCTGAGTTTAATCAATTTATCTTACCGCACCTTCCCACACATAATTTTGGCCGCCCCTATAAGATCTCTCGATACAAAATATTTTGTTACATCATGTACGTTCTATATACAGGATGCCAGTGGAAAATGTTACCTACCGAAAAGGATGAAAGTGGTAAAACAGAAATTCACTACAGCCAAGTATTTAGAGTTTATCAGCAATGGGTAGAATCAGGAGCGCTAGTTAAAATCTTTGAAAATTCAGTACTAATGTGCCATGAGCACGATTTGTTAGATACGTCCATTATCCATGGGGATGGCTCTACCACGATGGCCAAAAAAGGGGGAGACAGCTTGGGATTTAGTGGTCATAAACATATGAAGGGTGAAAAAGTGGTTGCCATTTCTGACAGGAAATGTAATGTGATTTCACCTATGACAGTGGCGCCAGGCAATCGCCATGAAAGTTCTCTGTTTGGCAAAGCTTTCAATTCACTGAAAGATATCTGCAAACGTGTGGGCATTGTTTTAAAGAAAAGTATAGCAAGCTTGGATTCGGCTTATGATAGTTTCGCCAACAGAAAAACAATTTTCAATGCGGGTATGATTCCCAACATCAAAGAAAATCCTAGGAATCGAAAGCACACAAAACGAGGAAGGAAAAGGCTTTATGATGAAGCTATATTTGAAGAGCGGTTTGAAACAATAGAACGTGTTTTTGCTTGGGAAGACAAGTTTAAAAGACTGCTGCTAAGGTTTGAACACATAAGCCTACACCATTTCGGCTTTAAATTACTGGCTTATACCATGATCAATCTCAGGCATTTCTGTAGCTGATAGTCCCAGATAAAATTGGCGATAGCCCTGCGATAGCTGTCCCAAAAATCTAAAAAATTCCACAAAAAATTAATTTTTCAAAAATTTCGTTCTGAAAAATTCTGCAAACGGTAAGTAAAAAATTTTGGCAAGATTTTACGAAATTTAAAAGGCTACTTATGCAACCAGTTGAGAGGTAGTCAATACTGTTCTCATGATTATCAGGAAATGCTTAAACGGTATGGGTTTACTTGTAGCATGAGTCGAAAAGGCAATTGTTGGGATAACGCTGTTGCTGAAAGTTTTTTTCATACGTTAAAAACAGAATTGATA